>JBDLVP010000068.1:0-23466 GCA_039804705.1 Actinomycetota bacterium | reverse complement strand
AGCAACCATCAACGGTTTCGCCGAGGCTGGCCTCTGGAAGTCAGGTCAAATAGCAGTTCACACCTCTGGCGAATTCGGCATCGACGTGTTTCGCGCTGCGACTCGCCAAGGGGTTATTCCGCTGGCGATTCACCCTGCAATGCGATTTACCGGAACCAGCATTGACCTAACTCGCTTGCGCGAAGCCTATTTTGCCGTGTCGGCACCCAAGGTTGCCTTGCCGATCGCCGAAGCTTTGGTGATTGAAATGGGTGCCGAGCCAATCGTGATTGAAGAAGACCAGCGCCAGCAATATTTCGAGGCCTTTGAAGTTGCCAGCAGTTTTTCGGCTTTGATCGTGAATCAAGCCATTGGCCTTCTCGAAGAAATCAACGTAGCCGATGCTCGAGGCGTTTTGGCTCCGGTTATTCGCAGTTCTGTTGAACAGGCTCTTGCCGAAGGTCATCACAAACTTGAACCAGATGACCTGCTAGGTGGCCTCGATTGAGCATTGCAATTGCTGAAACCGGCGAGCAGCTTGAAAAACTGATTTCTGCTGCACGCGTTGAAGAGAAAAAAGTAGCTTTGGTTCCAACCATGGGTGCTTTGCACGAGGGGCATCTGTCGCTGGTTGAACTGGCAAAGGACCACGCCGAGTTTGTAGTTGTGAGCATTTTTGTTAACCCAATGCAGTTTGGCAAAAACGAAGATTTTGACCGCTACCCAAGAACTGTGGCAGATGACATTGCTCGCCTAGAAGGTGTTGCCGATGTGGTTTTCACGCCAAGCGTTTCTGAGGTTTACCCAGGAGGCTCACCCGAAGCGGCACTTGCCAGCGGGTCAGTAACCGAGCAGCACAGCGGGCCGGTTGGCGCAACCTTCGAAGGCTCGGCAAGACCTGGGCACTTTGACGGCATGATAACCGTGGTGGGTCGACTCTTTGATTTGGTAAAACCTGATTTTGCAGTGTTTGGCGAAAAAGATGCCCAACAGTTGTTCTTGATCAACCAGCTGGCCGAGCGAGACTACCCACAGATTGAAATCGTTGCTGGTGAAATCGTGCGTGAGCCAAGTGGCCTGGCCAAATCAAGCCGAAACCAATTTCTAAACCCAGAGCAAACCGATATCGCTGAAATTCTGGCAATCACTTTGGCGACGGTTGACCAGCTGATCCACAAGGGCATGTCTGCTGCCGAAGCGCTGAATTTGGGTCGCGAAATTATCAATGGTGAGCCCGAGACTAAACTTGAATACTTAGAACTGGTTGATTTGGCTACCTTTGAGCCGGTTCGAGAATCACACACTGGCGATGCACTCCTAATAGTTGCTGCAATAGTCGGGCCAGTGCGATTAATCGACAACCACCACATCAAGCTTTGACGAACGAGAGTAACTTGAGCGAGCAAAACGAGAACCTCGAACCAGAAGGCGAAGACCTTCCCGAGCAAATTGCCATTCGCATGGCAAAGCGTGAGCGCCTTAACGAGTTAGGCGACGCCTACCCGGTTGGTTTGCCAATCACTCACACCATTGAAGAAGTTCGTCACAACTACCCAAGCCTAGAAATCGACACCGCTACTGGCGATGTTGTGGGGATCTCCGGCCGCGTGATGTTCCAGCGCAACACCGGAAAGCTCTGCTTCGCCACACTGCAGGCTGGCTCGGGTGAGCGCATCCAAGCAATGGTTAGCCTCGACAAGGTAGGCGAAGAGCAGCTTGAGCTCTACAAAGAACTGGTAGATCTTGGTGACCACGTTTTCGTAAATGGTGAAGTTATCACCTCAAAACGCGGCGAGCTCAGCATTTTGGTTTCAGAGTGGAAAATGGCCGCGAAGACCATTCGCCCACTGCCAAACCTGCACAACGACTTGGGTGAAGAGTTCCGCGTACGTCACCGCTACATTGACTTGATCGTGCGCGATCGTGCTCGCGAAGTAGTTAAGATTCGCAGCCAGGTTATGCAGTCAATGCGCAAAACTTTCGCCGAGCGTCGTTATACCGAGGTTGAAACCCCGATGCTGCAGACGATTCACGGTGGCGCTTCGGCAAGACCATTCAAGACTCACTCAAACGCTTTCGACACCGAGCTGTTTTTGCGCATTGCGCCTGAGCTGTTCTTAAAGCGCGCAGTCGTTGGTGGAATCGACCGTGTTTTCGAGATCAACCGCAACTTTAGAAACGAAGGCGCCGACCGCACTCACTCACCTGAGTTTGCAATGCTCGAAGCCTATGAAGCCTATGGCGACTACAACACCATTGCCGACCTCACTCAGGTGCTAATTCAAAATGCAGCCATGGATGTCTTCGGCACACACCAAGTCACCCTCGAAGATGGCACCATCAATGACCTTGGTGGCAACTGGCCTCGAATCTCAATGTTCGAGTCGCTTAGTGAAGCAGCTGGTGTGACCATCACCCCAGAAACCCCAATCGCTGAACTTAAGAAGTTGGCCGATTCAGTAGGTCTTGAAATCGACCACCCTCTACACGGTAAGTACGTTGAAGAACTTTGGGAGCACTTCGTGAAAACTCACCTAGTGAACCCAACATTCGTGATTGATTTCCCAGTTGACACCTCACCGCTAACTCGCAGCCACCGCTCAAAGCCTGGCGTTGTTGAGAAGTGGGATCTATACATTCGCGGCTACGAGCAGGCAACCGGTTACTCAGAGTTGGTAGACCCTGTGATTCAGCGCGAGCGCTTTGTTGAGCAGGTAAAACTTGCAGCTGCTGGTGACCCAGAAGCCATGAAGCTAGACGAGGAGTTCTTGAAGGCTCTCGAGTTTGGCATGCCACCAACTGGTGGAATGGGAATGGGAATTGACCGATTGCTAATGAGCCTTACCGGCCTTGGTATTCGCGAAACCATTATGTTCCCGCTAGTCAAGTAAGGCCACAGCATGCTCAATTTGAATGACCCTTGGGTTGCCACCTGGCTAGGGCTTATTCCGCCAGTATTCGTGGGCTTTATTTTCTATCTGATCATGCGCGGAATTTTGCGTGGCGATGCAAACGAACGCAAGGCGTATTCAAAAATCGAAGCCGAAGAGCGCGCCAAGTTGGCTGCGAAAGAAGCCGAAAAGAAGCAGTAACGCCTACGGCGAACAGCGCTATTTTTGTGAGCGTTCGCTGGTTAACATCTCTAGTAGATACCTTGTGCTTAGTAGCACCTGTGGTCAGGAGTAGAGATGTTTGAGAAGTTCACCGACAAGGCTCGTCGAGTAGTTGTGCTTGCCCAAGAAGAGGCCAAGCTACTAAATCACAACTACATCGGTACCGAGCACATTTTGTTGGGTCTAATTCACGAAGGTGAAGGCGTAGCAGCCAAGGCGCTAGAGTCGCTTGGCATTTCGCTTGAGTCCGTGCGCGAGCAGGTGCAAGAGATCATCGGCCAGGGCCAGCAGGCACCAACCGGTCACATTCCTTTTACCCCGCGCGCTAAAAAAGTTCTTGAGCTTTCACTTCGTGAGGCACTGCAGCTCGGTCACTCATACATTGGCACCGAGCACTTGCTTCTAGGTTTGATTCGCGAAGGAGAAGGCGTTGCTGCTCAGGTTCTAACCAAGCTAGGCGCCGACACTAACCGGGTTCGCCAGCAGGTAATTCAGTTGCTCTCTGGTTTCCCAAACAAAGAGACCGTTGGCGTTGGCGCAGACCAAAACCAAGAGAAGCAAAAGGGCTCTCAAATTCTTGACCAGTTTGGTCGCAACCTAACTCAGGCAGCAGCCGAAGGAAAGCTCGACCCAGTGATTGGTCGCGAGCGCGAAATCGAACGCATCATGCAGATTCTTTCTCGTCGCAGCAAGAACAACCCAGTGCTAATTGGTGAGCCTGGTGTGGGTAAGACTGCCGTGGTTGAAGGCTTGGCTCAGGCAATTGTTGCTGGCGATGTTCCAGAAACCCTAAAGGGCAAGCAGCTTTACACCCTTGACCTTGGCTCGCTTATTGCAGGAAGCCGCTACCGCGGTGACTTCGAAGAGCGACTCAAGAAGGTCACCAAAGAAATTCGCACCCGCGGCGACATCATCACCTTCATTGACGAAATTCACTCTCTCGTTGGTGCCGGTGCGGCTGAAGGCGCGATCGACGCAGCTTCAATCTTGAAGCCGCTTTTGGCTCGCGGTGAGCTACAGACCATTGGCGCAACCACTCTCGACGAGTACCGCAAGTACTTCGAAAAAGATGCAGCACTTGAGCGTCGTTTCCAGTCAGTTCAGGTAAACGAGCCTTCTTTGCCACACGCCATCAACATTTTGAAGGGGCTTCGCGACCGTTACGAAGCGCACCACAAGGTTTCAATTAGCGATGGCGCATTGGTTGCGGCCGTAAACCTTTCAGACCGCTACGTTTCAGACCGTCAGCTACCTGACAAGGCAATCGACCTAATCGACGAAGCAGGCGCTCGCTTGCGTTTGTCGATCTTGTCTTCGCCACCAGAGCTTCGCGAGCTTGAAGAAAAAATCGTGGCAGTTCGCGTAGACAAAGAAAAAGCCATTGAGGCTCAGAACTTTGAACTTGCTGCAACTAAGCGCGACGAAGAAAAGAAGCTCAACATTGAGCGCGTCAAGCTCGAGAAGCAGTTCCGCAAGGGAAACGTTGCAGCCGCCGGAACCGTTGACGAAGGTTTGATTGCCGAAGTTCTAGCTCAGGCCACCGGTATTCCAGTGTTCAAGCTAACCGAAGAAGAATCAGCCCGACTGATCTTTATGGAACAAGAACTACACCGCAGAGTTATTGGTCAAGAAGAAGCCATCGCGGCCCTTTCAAAGACCATTCGTCGCCAGCGTGCCGGTTTGAAAGACCCTAAGCGTCCGACTGGCTCGTTTATTTTCGCCGGACCTACCGGTGTTGGTAAAACCGAGCTTGCAAAGGCTTTGGCTGAGTTCTTATTCGACGACGAAGGCGCTTTGATTTCGCTCGACATGAGCGAATACGGCGAGAAGCACACTGTGAGCCGTTTGTTCGGTGCGCCTCCGGGCTTCGTTGGCTTCGAAGAAGGTGGCCAGCTAACCGAAAAGGTTCGCCGCAAGCCATTCTCAGTTGTGCTGTTCGACGAAATCGAAAAAGCTCACCCTGACATTTTCAACTCGCTTCTTCAGATTCTTGAAGAGGGCCGTCTAACTGACGGTCAGGGTCGCGTTGTTGACTTCAAGAACACCGTGATCATTATGACCACCAACCTGGGAACCGCCGACATCGCTCGCGGAACCATGGGCTTTGCTCTTGAAGGCGATTCACAGAACGACTACGACAAGATGCGCGGAAAGGTAAACGAAGAACTCAAGAAGAGCTTCAAGCCTGAGTTCCTCAACCGCGTTGACGAAACCATCGTGTTCCCGCAGCTAAGCAAAGACGAATTGCGTCAAATCGTTGACCTCTTCGTGAAGCGCCTAGCCTGGAGACTCGAAGACCGCGACATGACTCTTGAGCTAACTCAAGAGGCAAAAGATCGTCTAATCGAAATCGGCTTCGACCCTGCACTCGGAGCCCGCCCGCTTCGTCGTGCGGTTCAACGAGAAATCGAAGACAAGCTCAGCGAGAAGATTCTTCACGGCGACCTAACTAGCTCAAGTCACGTAAAGGTTGACTGTGTTGCCGGTGAATTCATTTTCACCGCAACCAAGCGTGTGCACGAGTCAGTTGGTGCCGGCCCTCGCGGTGATGACCTAACTGAGGTCGCTCCAGAAGGCGAGTAACACTTGCTCGAAAAGCCCCCAGTACGTTTATGTGTTGGGGGCTTTTCGCTACTCTTGAACCTATGACCACGAGCCAGATTCACTTGCGCAGAGCGCGCACTTCTGACGTTGCCGAAATTCAGGCAATGCGCAAGCCGCTCGAAGGCTCAAAAGTTTTACTTCAGCACGAACTAGTTGCACTCTACGAAAAGATTCAAGAGTTTTGGATCGCCGAAGATGAGACCGGAAAAGTTCTAGGCGCTGCGGGTCTACACGTAATGTGGAACGACCTCGCCGAGGTTCGTTCGCTAGTAGTTGCCGAGTCAGCACGCGGTCAAGGTATTGGGCACAAGATTGTGAACCAACTGTTAGAGCAAGCAAAGAGTCTCGGAATTACCAGAGTGTTTTGCTTATCGTTCGAAGTTGACTTCTTTAAAAGACTGGGATTCCAGGTAATCAGTGACATTCCAGTTGATGAAGAAACATATGAACAAATGCTTCGCTCAACCGATGAAGGTGTTGCTGAGTTTCTTGATCTTGCTCGGGTTAAGCAAAATACTCTGGGCAACACTCGCATGCTTAAGGTTCTCGAGCTCAACTAAAAGCTAAATTTGAAGCATGTCTTCACCACGCCAACCAGTCACGCTAGCTCAGTATCGCCGTCGTCGAACCTATGCGCTGTTGGCGCTCATCCTGGTTATTTGGTTGATTAGCGCTGGCGTAAATTCACTCATTGCAACATTTGCCGGTGGCGCAACTCCAGCACCGAGCCACTCGCAGGCTGCACCAAACCAGCCTTGTGGCCCAGGAGCAATAAAAGTTCAGGCTATTGTTGGCGACGGAACTAGTCCGCAGCTCAACTTTGCCTCGGGGGATAACCCAAAGATTTGGTTCACCGTAAATAACGTAGGTTCGGTTTCTTGCACCTTCAACGTTGGCTCCTCGGTTCAGTTCTTCAAAATCACAAGTGGTTCAGAAACCATTTGGGATTCCAAACAGTGCGATCGAAGCTCCGATAAAGATGCCATTGTGACCATCAAGGCTGGGCAGACCTTGACTAGTCCAGCAGGAGAGTGGTTCAGAGTTTATTCCTCAGGCACAGGCTGCGGCGCTGAGCAGAACCAGGTAACTGCTGGTGGCTCGAGCTACCACTTAGCTGTCACGGTCAATGGCGTAATTTCAACTGATGACCCGCAGTTTGTTTTGAACTAGCAGGCTATTAAATCCCTCGAGGATACTCGTGGGATTTTTTATTGAAGCAATTACCAGTTCAAGCCCAATGACAGTGCAGCTTTTAGATCGCCAACTTCGCTGTCAACCGAGCGAATATAGCCAAGACGGTTGGCTTCACTAGCGCGCAATTTGCTATTGGTGACTTTGCGAATTTCACCGGCAAGACTGATCTCGCCATAAGCCGCTAGGTTGTGAGCGATTGGTTTGTCTTTCATTGCCGAAGCAATGGCTAGTGCGATAGCTAAATCGGCTGCAGGCTCGGTGAGTTTTACGCCACCAACCGTTGAGACATAAACATCGTGTTCACTCAAGCGCATGCCAGCGCGCCTTTCGAGCACAGCCAGAAGCATTGCTACTCGAGATGAATCAACGCCGTTGGTGACGCGCCTAGGGTTCGGAGTGCTGGTTTTGACTACTAACGCCTGAACTTCGGCAATAAGCGCTCGTCGGCCCTCTAGTGCCACTGTGACGCAAGTGCCTGACACCGGGGCATTACCGCGGCTAAGAAACAAACCGCTTGGGTCAGTGACCTCACGAATGCCCTCTTCGGTCATTTCAAAACAGCCCACTTCATCGGTTGGGCCGAATCGGTTTTTCAAAGTGCGAATAAAGCGCAGTGCAGTTTGACGATCGCCTTCGAACTGGCAAACCACATCTACTAGATGCTCTAGAACTCGCGGCCCGGCGATTGAGCCATCTTTGGTAACGTGACCAACCAAAATAACTGGAATGCCCCGCTCTTTGGCAACGGCAATCAGGCTCGATGCAACTTCGCGAATTTGGCTAGGCATGCCCGCCGCGCCATCGATTTCAGCTGAAGCAATAGTTTGCACAGAGTCAACCAAAATCAAGCCAGGTTCGACTGCGTCGATTTGACCGAGCACATTTGAAAGGTCAGTTTCGGTTGCTAGATAAAGATTTGGGGTTAGAGCATTGGTGCGCTCGGCGCGAAGTCGAATTTGCCCTACAGATTCTTCACCGCTCACATAAAGAACCTTCTTGGTTTGCGCGGCATTTGCTGCAACGTCGAGCAGCAATGTGCTCTTGCCAACACCTGGTTCGCCCGAAAGCAAAATCACAGCGCCTGAAACTAAGCCGCCACCGAGCACACGGTCGAATTCGCCAACACCGGTAGGGGTAGAGCTTGCCATTGCGTCACTGATGTCGGTGATGCTCTTCGCAGCTGAGGTTTCGAGAATGATTGCGGCTTTTGCCTTACGCGAAATGCCGGTGTTCGCAGCACCTTGTTGAACAGTGCCCCAAGCCTGACACTCGCCACAGCGGCCCACCCACTTGGAGGTGCTCCAGCCGCATTCGGTGCAGGTAAATTCATTGCGAGTTTTCGGGGTTGCCATGCTTCAAACCTAACCTGCACGCCCCACATTCAGGCTGAACAAAGGCGCATCTGTGGGCATCGACTCTAGACTTGCCTTGTGGATATCGAACGAATTGCAATTCTTGGTTCAGGCTCTATGGGCACAGCCATTCTTAGTGGCTTGCTCAAAGCGGGGTTTCATGCGGGTGCAGTTTCGGTAAGCACCAAGTCGCAAGCCAGCGCTGAGCGCCTGCAAGACCAACTCGGTGTCAATGCTCACGCACTCGAGTCGCTGCCAAACGCCAACCAACTCACCGTTCGCGGAGCCGACGTGATTTTGGTTGCGGTAAAGCCTGCTTATGTAGCCGAGGTTTTGCGCGAAGTTGCCGACGAACTAATCGAAGGCGCGCTCGTCATTAGCGTTGCCGCTGGCATCACCATTGAAACCATGCAGGCCGCTGTGCCAAATGGCGTTGCAGTAATTCGCGCAATGCCTAACACCCCGGCGATTGTGGGCCGAGCGGTAACCGGTTTGGCGCGAGGCGAAAGCGCGAAGGATGGCCACCTAGCCATCGCAACTCAACTTTTCGAGACTGTAGGTTCGGTTGTGGTTGTTGACGAATCACAAATAGATCAGCTTTCAACGGTTTCAGGTTCTGGCCCGGCCTATGTTTTCTATTTCATTGAGCAGTTCACCGAGGCAGCAAAATCACTCGGATTCGACCAGGCAACTGCTGATCTGTTAGTTCAGCAAACCTTCTTGGGCGCCAGCGAACTCTTGATTGCCTCGGCAAAAGGCCCGAGTGAACTTCGCAAGCAAGTCACCAGCCCGAACGGCACTACCGAGCGAGCAATTGCCGTGTTTGAATCTGCTCAGTTGCAAGAACTTTTCGAAAAAGCTACTCAGGCAGCTCTAGCGCGCGCCAAAGAAATTGCAGCACAAAAGTAATAACCTTTAGCCATGAGTGATGTTTTTAGCGCAATCGCAGATGCAACCCGCCGCCAGATTCTAGATACGTTGGCAAAGGGCGGTAAGACCGTTTCTGAACTAGTGGCAGTTACCGGTGAAGGTCAGCCAACTATTTCAAAGCACCTCAAGACTTTGCGCGAGGCAGGGCTAGTTTCAGTTGAAGCGGCAGGCCAGTCACGCGTTTACACCTTGGCAAGCGAAGGATTTGCCATGCTTGGCATTTGGCTCGCAACAATTGCGCCAGCCGCCTCGAGTTTGGCCGGTCAAGTTGCTGCAGAAGCCGCGAATGAACTCGACGCTAAGTTCCAAAAAGCCATGGGAGATGCCGGCGAGCAGCTCGGTTCTTGGCTAGCAGCGGGAGCAACCTGGCTGGGTGGCCAGCTTCAGGCAAAACTTTCAGATGCTGACGTTGACGCTAAGAAACTGGGCCGAGAATTAGGACGCCAGTTGGCCGATGCGAAATCAGGCGCTGTTGGTTTTGCTAACGAAAAGCAGTCTGACTTGCTCGACGAGGTTGAAGGCCTAAAAGATCGAGTTCTTGAGCAGGTTAAGAATGTGACTGGCTCAAAGCCAGCGCCAAAAACTCCCTCTAAACCAGCCATCAAGACGGCTGCTGCAAAAAAGCCAGTTACTGAAAAACCTGCTGCAAAGAAACCTGCTGCAAAGAAACCGGCAGCTAAGAAAACCGCTGTTAAGCCACGTGTAGTAACCGTGGTTTCGTCAGACAAAGACGAGTTTAGTCTTCGAACTTAACTAGACCGCGAAGCGCAACCAGCATGGTGCGGTTCCACTCTTCGTCGTCAAGTGGTGTGGTGTCGAGAATTGCAATCACTCGACCAAACAGCAAACCCTGTAACACAATCGCAGCAGCGCGAGGCTGAATAAACGACTGCAAAATACCACGATCGGCAAGTAGCTGCATAGCCTCAGTAAGGCTTTCGGTTAGCTCGTGCTGAACTCGGGCAATCGCCTCACGAAGCAGCGGGCGAGCTGCAGCGCTACCAACAATCGATGCGCGGTTCAATGCTGCCTGAGCGTCGTTGTGCTCGTTCAGAAACGCCAGCATGATGTCGTACTGCGCGCGCAGGTCGCCACTTGAGTGAATGTTAACTGCCCAGCGTCGAACGCGTTCAATGTCGCTGCGAGCGTGGTTAGAGAAGTTGTGCACCAAAGTGGCACGAACTAAACCGTCGCGGTCGCCGAAGTGGTGATAGATCGAGCCAATTGAGACACCGGTAGCTGCCGAAATATCTTGGATGCGCACCCCTGCCTCACCGAACTCATCGAGGGCGCCAGAAGTGGCCAGAATTACCTGGTCGATTGTTGCCTTGGCTCGAGCTTGTCGAGGCGCCGGAGCGATTTTAGTTTCTTTAGTCATAACTAATAGAAATTTATACACGAATTTTCTGGAATTAAGGTAATTATTTTTCTAAATGTTACGCGGGCGGGAATTCGGGTTAAAGCGAATGGCCCCGCACTTTCGCGCGAGGCCATTTGATAAAGCGAGTTACTTGGCTGACTTCTTCTTGGTTGCTGTCTTCTTGGCTGCACCAGAGATGAACGTAATTGCGACCAGACCCAAAAGGGCACCAGCAAGTTCGGCAAGAATAATGCCACCTGCATAGCTAACTGACTTGCCGTGGAACAACAAGCCGAAAGTAACAGCAGGGTTAGCCTGTGCGCCGGTTGGGGTGTAAAGGCTGGCTGCCAAAACCCAAACGCCAACAGCGGCAGGAATTTTTGAACCCTGGTCAGATGCTGCCAAGTGGCCAACAATCCAAACCAAAACAGCGGTAGCGAATACTTCTCCACCAAGCTCGATTCCTGTAAAGCCCACGGCGTTAGCAGCCGGAGCAAATAGCTGACCTGAGAGGTGACTTCCCAGAGCAACACCGGCCAAGGCACCAAGAAGCTGAGCTAAAACATAGGCTGCAAGCTCACTTAGGTTCAAAGCCTTCTTTGCAAAGAAGTAGAGCGAAACTGCAGGGTTTAGGTGACCGCCCGAAATGCCAGCGGTAAGCAAGATCATTACGGCTAAGGTTCCCGAAAGTGCCACATTGGCAAATCCAGGAGTGTGGTTGAAGGTGGTCGAAGTAGAGCTAATAATTGCGGTCAGAAAAACGGCAACACCGAAAAATTCGGCTGTGGCTTTCTTAAGTAGTGTGTTCATGGTTCCTCGTTCTTATTTGGTTTTGTTCGAATTACAAAGCAAAGATCTTCACGCGCAATAGTGCTTCATTGCGTCTGACCAACCCAGGAATCCAAGGTGGGTCAAATCTTGCAAAGTAAACCTCTGACAAAACGCTAGCCGAGAGTTCGCCGTTCTTTAGGCATTTCTCTAGCGCCAATTTCAATTGCTCGCCTTGTTCATAGAAGCGTTTCTGAGTCCAGCGCCCGGTAAATTTGCGCACCACCGCGTTGTGGGCATCCATGGTGTGAACTCGCACTTTGGCATTTGAGGGAATTGGCAGGTCAGACAGTTGGTAGTCAGAAGGTAAAACAAAACTGATTTCGTGTTGCCTAGGCAACACACTGCTTTGTATCACTGGCGCCGTCATTGCAATTTTTTGACTTCGTTGGTTCTCGCCACTGATGTAGCTCACCAGCGGGTAGAACCCCTTAGTTGCAGCTGCAGCGAAATCACCTTCGACCGTTACGGTTGCTAGTTGGCAAGCTGGGTAGTGGCGAAGTTCGAAGCCATCGAACTGTCGCAAAACTTCGTAGCGCTGTTTTTCGGTCATGACTTCAGTCTAAGAATGTTCGGCTAGACTAATCTCATTACATTTGGTCGCTAATCAAGTGATCATCAAATCTCTGTGAGGTCTTCGTGGGTTCAATCATCAAGAAGCGTCGCAAGCGTATGTCTAAGAAGAAGCACCGCAAGTTGCTTCGCAAGACTCGCCACCAGCGTCGCAATAAGAAGTAAAGCTTCTTAAAGCACAAAACCCGTCTTCGGACGGGTTTCTTGTTTAATTAGGTTTTAGCTCTTTACCTTTTTCACCGACAGCGCGCGGTTCTGTTTCAGTTCGCGTTTTTTGAAATCTAGAATCGGCCAGCCTGCTGCTCGGGCGTGCGCCTTCAATAGGCCATCCGGGTTTACAGCCACCGGGTTACCAACCAAAGTCAACAACGGCAAGTCATTGCGACTGTCGCTATAGGCGTAGCTTCGACGCAGGCTTATGCCGCGTTCTTTTGAAAGGGCCTTGACTGCCTTGCGCTTGGCTTTTCCGTGCAGAGCTTTGCCAACTAGGCTGCCCGTGTAAACGCCGTTCTTGCTGTCAATCAGGGTTCCAATGCCGCCGGTAAGACCAAGCTTTTTGGCAATAGTTGATGCGATTTCTTGGGGGGTGGCAGTGACTAGCCAAACTTCGCGGCCAGCCTTTACGTGGTCCTGCGCAAGTTTCACGGTTTGCGGCCATAGGCGCTTTGAGATTTGCTCTTGGTAAACCTCGTCGCCCAGCGCAAGTAAGTCAGAAACTTTATGACCCTCAATTAGAGCAAGTGCGCGATCTTGAATTGAATCCATCATTTTGGCTGACTCACCGCGCCAGATGAACTGAAACTGGCGGTAGGCAAAACGGTATAAATCTTTGCGAGTGAAAAAGCCGTGCTTGAAGGCGGTTAGACCAAACAAATAGCTCGACGAACCGCGAACGATTGTGTTGTCAACGTCAAAGAAAGCCGCCTCAATTTTTGCTTGAGGTGCTGGTTTGTTCGACGGGGTAGGCACGCGACAAGTTTACGCGAGATGAATGAAGCGTAGTCTTTTAGATATGCCGGATTTAATTCACTTGACACTAATTGGCAAACCCGACTGCCACTTGTGCGAAGACGCAGAAGCTGCGCTCGAGCGAGTTTTATTTGGTTTCAAAGCGGCGCACTCACAAGCCAAAGTCACAGTGGAACACCGAAACATTTTGATCGACCACGAGTTAGCTCATAAACATGGCGAAGAAATCCCGGTGTTGCTGATCAACGGCAAAATGCACTCTTACTGGCACATAGATGAAACCAGGTTACGCAAAGCGCTAGACGAGATCGCTAGGTAAGTTACTTAGACACTAGACAAGTTAGGGCTGCAAGCGGTTTGGTCCGCGGAACAAGAAACTAACCTCGCGAATGTTTGGCTGGTGCAACAGAAGCATGAGCACTCGGGCTAGACCCATTCCGAAACCACCGTGAGTTGGCGCTCCGTATTTGAAGAAGTCTAGGTAGAAGCCAAGGCCTTCTGGCTCTAGGCCCTTTGCTTTTGCTTGCTCAATCAAAGTTTCTAGGCGGTGCTCGCGCTGGGCTCCGGTGGTAATTTCGGTGCCGCGCCATATCAAGTCATATGACTTAGTCAGGCTTGAGTCTTGTTCATTGCGCATGTGATAGAACGGGCGCACGGTGGCTGGGTAGTCAGTTACGAATACAAACTCGTGACCGAACTTCTCGGCAACGTGAGCTGCAATCTGGCGTTCGCCCTCTGGGTCAAGATCGCCGTTGCGCTCAATCGAGTGACCGCGCGCCTCAATGATTTCAACAGCTTCAAGTAGCGGAATTCTTGGGAACGGAATGCTCGGTACCACAACGTCAACATCGAAGTACTGTTTGATCTCTTCGCCATGCTTTTCTGAAACAGCCTTTAGCGCGCGGTGAAGCAACTGCTCTTGAATTGCCATGACATCTTCGTGGCTCTCGATGTGAGAAACCTCAATGTCAACCGAGATGAACTCGGTTGCGTGACGAGAGGTAAACGAAGGGTCGGCGCGGAAAACTGGGCCAATTTCGAAAATCTTGCCGAGACCAGAGGTCATTGCCATTTGCTTGAAGAACTGTGGGCTTTGAGCCAGGTAGGCAACAGTGTCGAAGTATTCCATTTTGAATAGCTCGGCATTTGACTCTGATGGGCTTGCCATAAGTTTTGGTGAGTGAATCTCAACGAAGTTGTTTTCGTACCAGTACTCACGCCATGCCCGCTCAATGGTGGTTTGCACGCGGAATACCAAGTTCATTTCTGGGCGACGAAGATCTAGGAATCTCCAGTCCATGCGCTTGTCAATGCTGGTGTCTTCGGCAATTGGAGTCTCAGGGTCAGCCAAAGTAACAATCTTGAGTGCGGCAAGTTGAATTTCAATGCCGCCAAGTTTCACGCGCTCGTCGTGAACCAAGGTTCCGGTAACGGTAACGAATGAGCCGTGGGTCAGGCTTGAAATTACATCGGCCTGAGCGTCGACTTCTTCGCGCTTGTAGGTAACCTGCACTGAGCCAGACTCATCGCGCAACACCACAAACTGAATGCGCTTCTGATCGCGCAGGGTTTCGACCCATCCTGATAGCTCAACTGGGCCATCGGTGCGGGCAGCAAGGGTGTTAATCAGTAGTCGGTTTGACATATTTTCTGGCTTTTCTTCTAAGCGGTTGGTCGGGTCGGATTCAGCGGATTTTCAGGCTTTTCGAAGCATCCGAGCCTAAGTCTCAAGTTTAGCGACAGTTAGACTAATAGGGTCCGAAACCCCTACAGATGTGAGCCCATGCCTGCTGACCGCGTTCATTTGGTTCGCCACGGAGAAGTCTTTAATCCTCGTGGCGTTCTCTATGGTCGGCTACCGAATTTTGCGCTTTCTGAGCGCGGGCAACAAATGGCGCAATTGGCTGCCGAAGAGGTAAATTCGCAGCAGCGACCAGTAAAGGCTTTGTTCGTCTCGCCACTGCAGCGAACTCGCGAATCAGCTAAGCCTTTCGAAAGAGCATTCGGCCTTACCCCACTAGTAGATGAACGCCTAATTGAGCCGTTCAATGTGTTCGAGGGCATGAGGGTTAGCCTCGGTCAAATTTTGATTCGCCCGCACCTGCTATTTCACTTTCGTAAGCCGAGTGCGCCATCTTGGGGTGAGCCATATGAGCAGATCGTCTCTCGTATGAGAGCGGTGGTTGCCGAGGCGTTTGATTCAGTTGCTTCAGGCGATGTGGTTTTGGTGTCACACCAGTTGCCAATCTGGATGCTGCATTCGAGCGTGGCTGGCATTAAGTTGCCGCATAACCCTTCAAAGCGCCGCTGCAGCCTTTCGAGCATTACAAGTTTTGAAATGCAAAACGGCAAGCTGGCTGAGGTTTCTTACCTAGAGCCGGCAAAGAAGTTGTTGGAACATGCAACAGATGAAGGTGCCGTGTAATGCGCAAATTTTTAGCATCAATTGCCGCTGGTGCTTTGGTATTCAGCCTGAGTGCTTGTTCTGGTTCAAACGATAAATTGGCACAGCAATTCCGTGAAGGCAACAACAAAACCTACATTGCAGGCGACGGCACAGTCACCGAGTTCGCAGCAGCTGATCGCGGTGCACAAATTAGCTGGAAAGGCGTAACCGAAAGTGGCCAGCCACTTTCAAGCAACGAGCTCAGTGGCGTTGTTACCGTGGTGAATTTTTGGTTCGCAGGTTGTGCACCTTGTCGGGCAGAAGCCAAAGACTTAGTTGAAGTGGCAAAAACCTTCGCATCACAAGGAGTTCAGTTTGTTGGCGTAAACGTGCGCGATACAGCTGACACCGCTTTGGCATTTGACCGAGCACACAACATCAACTTTCCTTCGATCATCGATTACCAAACCGGTTCGGTTGTTTTGGCTTTCACCAATACGGTTAGCCCAAATGCGGTACCAACCACTTTGGTAATTGATAAACATGGGCGAGTTGCTTCACGCATTTTGGGCCGCCTCGAGAAGGGCACCTTGAGTGCACTTATCAAAACTGTGGTGGCTGAAAAGTGAATAGCGGCTTGAGCGACATTGTTTTGAATGGGTCTTTGTTGATCTCTGCTCCACTGGCTGTCTTGGCTGGTTTGGTTTCGTTCCTTTCACCATGCGTGTTGCCACTGGTACCGGGTTACTTAGGTTTTGTTTCGGGCACGGCATCGAGCGATAGAACTCGCTCCCGCATGGTTTTAGGCTCATCGCTATTTGTTCTTGGCTTCACCCTGGTTTTTGTTTTGTTCGGTGCTTTGCTTGGCAGCTTGGGAACTGTGTTGTTGTTTCAAGGTCGTGCAATCTTGCAACCCATCGCCGGCGTATTGGTGATCGCGCTCGGGTTTGTTTTGATCGGTCAATTTTCGTTTTTGCAGAAAACCATAAAACCGAATTTCACGCCAAAAGCTGGGCTCGCGTTTGCGCCACTTTTGGGAATCGTGTTTGGCCTCGGCTGGACTCCATGCATTGGCCCAACCCTCGGCGGAGTTCTCAGCATGGTGCTGACTCAAGGTGGTCTAGTGACCGGCGTAATTCTGGCAACGCTGTATTCTCTCGGTCTTGGGCTGCCTTTCGTTTTGCTTGCTGCAGGGTTTTCTTGGGCAAGCGCATCAGTGGGATTTGTTCGCAAGAACATTCGCAAGTTCAACATTGCCGGTGGCATTTTGTTGATTGTTCTCGGTGTGCTGTTGGCAACTGGGGTTTGGAATATTGTGGCCGGTCTAATGCAGGAGTTGTTCAGTGGCTTCGTCCCAGCGCTCTAATAAAGAAGACGGCCTAAAGGCCGCGAGCCCAGAATCTCCAGCCATTGGCGCTATTGCTTGGCTGCGCTGGATCTGGCGCCAGCTAACCTCAATGCGCACCGCACTTTTGCTTTTGCTATTTTTGGCAGCCGCAGCAATTCCTGGTTCGTTGTTCCCGCAGCGGAGTGCTGATCCGAATGGCGTCACAACCTACTTTCAGCAGAACGCACAGCTAGCTCCGGTGCTTGACAAACTTCAACTTTTTGATGTTTATAGTTCAGCCTGGTTCTCGGCAATTTACATTCTGTTGTTCATTTCACTCATCGGATGCGTGCTACCGCGCATTATGGTTCACTACCGTTCGCTGTTTGCCCCACCTGCGGCAACCCCAAGTTCAATGAAGCGCATGCCAGCATTCGAGAGTGCGACGCTTAGCCAAAAGGCAGCTGCTGCGCTGCTAGAAAATGCCGAAGTTCTGCTGAAGAAAAAGGGTTACCGCGTAGTTCGCAATGAAAACTCGGTTGCTGCCGAGCGCGGATACTGGCGTGAAACCGGAAACCTGATTTTTCACATTTCACTAGTTTTCATTTTGATCAGCGTTGGAATTGGCGGAGCGTATTCATACTCGGGACAACGCGTTGTGGTTGAGGGCGAAACCTTTGTGAACAACTTGGCTGGCTACGATTCTTTCTCGCCAGGAATTGCGTTCAATGAATCTGCCCTGACCCCGTTTAGCCTGCGACTTGATAAATTCACCGCGCAATATGACATTCGTAACAAGCAAAACATTGGCACTCCACTTGATTTTCGCGCCGATGTAACCAGCTTGCTGCGTGGTCAAAACAAAGCGGTTTCAAGCACGATTCGAGTGAATGAACCGCTTGAGCTTCCTGGTGCCAAGGTTTACCTAACCGGTAACGGCTATGCACCGGTAATTACCGTGCGCGATGGCAACGGCGATATTGCATTCAGTGGTCCAGTGGTATTTATGCCGCAAGATGCAAACATGACTTCGATTGGCGTAATCAAGGTTCCAGATGCCAAGCCTGAGCAATTTGGTATCGCGGCATTCTTTTACCCAACTGTTGCCGAACTAAAAAGCGGTGCTTTTACCTCGGGCTTCCCAGCTCCGATCAACCCGTTGCTAACCATGAACGTTTACACCGGTGACCTCGGCCTCGACAGCGGCATTCCATCTAACGTTTTCTCATTGGCGGTTCACGGCCTCAAGCAGGTTGCTGGCGGCAAGAGTGGCGTCAAGGGAATCAAGCTTGAGATTGGTCAGTCTGCCAAACTGCCGAACGGCTTAGGAAGCATCACATTTGATTCGCTAAAGCACTATGCCTCACTTGACGTTGACTACAACCCAACACAGGTTTGGGTGTTGGTCTCGGCACTTTCTGCCCTGTTTGGCCTCATGCTTTCGCTGCTGATTCCTCGTCGCAGAGTGTGGGTAAAGCGCACCAATGCAGGTTTTGAAGTCGCAGCTCTTGCCCGTGGCGATGACCCGAATTTGATTTTGGAAGTACGCGAAGTTATTGAAGAATTGAAGCCGGGCAATCAGAAAGAGCCAGCATGAGCAGCACCATTTTTTTAGATGAAAACCTTTCACAGATTTCACTTTTGGGAATCTATGCAGCCATGCTTTTCTACGCGGGTGCCTTCGTAGTTTTTGCCCTCAACCTTTCGCGTTTGGCAAGTGAAAACAAAAGCGTTCGGGAATCGGCTTCAAAGCTCGAGGTAACCGGTTTGATTTTGATGTGGCTAGCTCTTGCTGGCCATGCTTTTGGCGTTATCGGTCGAGGCATTGCTGCTAATCGCGTGCCTTGGGCAAACATGTATGAATTCTCGATCACCGGAACCATTGTTGCCGCACTGATTTTTATGGTGGTGCAGCAGTTCAAGGCAGAAATTCGTTACCTAGGAACTTTCATTGCCGGGTTTGTGACTTTGGTTCTTGGAATCGCCACAACTGTGTTTTACATTCACGTCAAGAGCTTGATGCCAGCGCTGCAAGATTACTGGCTGGTCATTCACGTTTCAGTAGCTATTTTGGGTACCGCGTTTTTCAACATTGCAGCAGCGCTATCGATTACCTATTTGTTCAAAACTGCCAAGTGGGTAAATGAGCCTAAAGGTGCTCTGGCTAAGTCACCAGCCGTGAAATTGGTCAAAAGAGTGCTTGAGTTGTTCCCAACCGAAAAGCGCCTTGAGCAGCTTTCTTACCGCTTCAACATCATTGGTTTTATTCTCTGGACTTTCACCCTGA
The DNA here is from genome assembly GCA_039804705.1 of Actinomycetota bacterium. Classification (GTDB taxonomy): domain Bacteria; phylum Actinomycetota; class Actinomycetes; order Actinomycetales; family Microbacteriaceae; genus Rhodoluna. Next base: position 4,564 of record JBDLVP010000068.1, on the reverse strand, counting down.
TCGCGGGAGCAATCTGGGCTGAAAGAGCCTGGCACCGCTACTGGGGCTGGGACACCAAAGAGGTCTGGACATTCATCATCTGGACTATCTATGCAGGCTACTTGCACGCAAACGCAACTCGTGGCTGGAACGGCAAGCGCTCTGCTTGGTTAGTTGTTGTCGGCTTCAGCGCGATTATTTTCAACTTCACAATCGTGAACCTATTTTTCAAAGGCCTTCACGTTTACAGCGGGCTCTAAGCCTGCTGCAGTTGCAAACCACTAACCTGTGATGCCAGCCTGAGTGAACTCGGCCTGAGCTTCTTCAGCGATCTGAGCGGCAGTTTTGCCGTCGTTGTCGTAGGTTGAGTGCAATCCCTTTGGGGCGCTAACACTGAAACCAAGTTTCACGGCATCAAGGGCACTCTCACGCAGGCAAAGATCTGACTGCATGCCAATAAGTTCAAGCTCGTCGTAGCCGAGTTCTTTAAGTTCTGTTGCAAAGTTTGGGTTGCTCTCAAACACGGATGGCAGGGCTTTCCAAATGACCAGCTCTGATTCAGTTGGCTTGAACACCGGGTCGAACTGGTCTACTGGCCAGCCTTCTTCGACATCATTCAAAACGTGAATCACTGGAGTGCTCTCGGCACGGGCTTTATCAATGCGAGCCTGTAGCTTCTGAGTAAATTCTTCAGCGTTTGGAATTGCGTATTTTCCGATGAGCATATTTACCTGGGCATCGATAACCATTAGAGCCTTCATGAAATTGATTCTAATTCTGCAAATGAGTCTGCGAGTCGCTCGAGCCACCATTCGGTGTGGTCTTCATCAGCTTGGTATTTATCAAGAAGTTTTGTGCTCAGAACTGGCCGACGAATTTCAATTTCACCGTTCTGTGTCACTAAGGGTTCGTCACAAAGGTCTGACTCTAAAAGCGCAACTGTTCCCAGCCCGCAAGCAAAGTCGAGGGTTTGGAGTGCGCCAGCAAGGTGCAAGCCCATGGCAATTCCAAGGCTGGTATCTAACGCGCTGCTCACCACCACCGGTAAACCTGCTGCTTGTGAAATTTCGAGGGCTTTTGACACGCCGCCCAAAGGGGCAACCTTGAGCACTAGCAGGTCAGCGGCATTAGCGTGAGCAACCGCGAGTGGGTCACTAGCTTTACGCACGCTTTCGTCGGCTGCAATCAAAACCGCGTGCCCTTTAGCTGAAAGCATCTGCTTCAACTCGGCGAGCTCTGCCACGCTGGCGCATGGTTGCTCAAAGTACTCGAGCTCAACATGGGAATTTGCAAGAGCCTCAATTAGTGCAAGCGCTTCAAAAACTTTGAAGGCGCCGTTGGCATCGAGTCGAATCTTGGCTGCTGGGTAGAGCACCTTGACGCGAATGATTCGCGCTAGGTCGTCAATGATCGTTTGGCCCGATTCGCCAACCTTGATTTTGACGGTCGAAAAAGTTCCAAATCGAGCAAGAACTGACTCAACATCAGACGCTGCAACCGCAGGCAGAGTCGCGTTTATGGCAATCGTTCGGCGCTTGAGCTCTGGTTGTGGTTCATAGGCCCAGTCAATCGCGGCGTTCAGCCACACGGCCGCCTCAGCCGGTTCATACTCGACAAACGGCGCCCATTCGGTCCATCCGTTGGGGCCTTCAAAAACTAGGGCTTCACGCTCTGTTATGCCACGAAACGAGGTTCGCAGGCCAATCTTTACCACTCGGGCATTCTTGGTGATCTCTGACAGGCTAGGGCGCACAAGGTTAGTCTAGAAGCATGCCTGTTTCAGAGTTGTTTGATGCCACAATTTGGCAAGAAGTAAAGGGTTTTGAAAAGCTCGAAGATGTGACCTATCACCGTCACAACGAGCTTGGAATTGTGCGCGTGGCATTTGACCGCGCCGAGGTTCGCAACGCTTTTCGCCCGCAGACTGTTGATGAATTGCTCGCGGTTCTAACTCACGCCGCTGAAGACAGCCAAGTCGGTGTGGTTTTGCTAACCGGCAATGGTCCATCGAACAAAGACGGCGGTTGGGCTTTCTCGAGCGGCGGCGATCAGCGCGTTCGTGGCAAGCACGGTTACGAGTCTGGCGAGGGCACCAGTGGTCGCCTTCACATTCTTGAGGTTCAGCGCCTAATTCGCTTTATGCCAAAAGTTGTTATCGCTCTAATTCCAGGATGGGCCGCTGGCGGCGGCCACTCACTATTCGTGATCGCTGACTTGGCGCTGGCTAGCCGAGAGCAAGCCCGATTCAAGCAAACCGACGCTGATGTTGGTTCATTCGATGCCGGCTACGGAAGTGCCTACCTTGCCAAGCAAGTGGGTCAAAAGGTTGCTCGCGAGATTTTCTTCTTGGGCGCCGAATACGATGCGCAGCGCGCTTATGAAATGGGTGTTGTGAACAAGGTTGTTTCTCACCAAGACCTAGAGGCCGAAGGCGTTGAGTGGGGAGCCGAAATTCTTCGCAAGTCACCAACCGCCATTCGCATGCTCAAGTACGCAATGAATGCAACCGACGACGGCATGGTTGGCCAACAATTGTTCGCTGGCGAAGCAACCCGTTTGGCCTATGGCACCGAAGAAGCAGTTGAGGGGCGCGATGCTTTCTTGCAAAAGCGCAAGCCTGACTGGTCTGCTTTTCCTTGGCATTTCTAACCCCAAGATTCAATGACAATTGCGCTCAAACTGGTAGCAGCCAACGACACAGTTGGTGCACTGTTAGCGCTCGCCGATGCTCTGGGTGGCAAACAGGCAGTTTTTGTAACCGCACCTGAAACCAATGGGCTCATGCCTGAGGTGCATGGGTTGCCTGATCAGGTGCCAGACCACATTGCGCTAATCGTCGAAAGCTCTGGTTCTACTGGAACCCCGAAGCGCATTTCGCTTTCGCGTGATGCCCTGTTGGCAAGTGCCAAAGCCAGCGACCTAGCTCTTGCCGGCCCAGGTCAGTGGTTGCTTTCTCTGCCAATCAACTTCATCGCTGGAAGCAACGTTTTGGTGCGCTCACTCGTGGCTGAAACTCAGCCGGTGATGATGAACACTAACTTGCCGTTCACCCCTGAGGCATTTTCTCGCGCGGCATCGATGCTCACTGAGCCTCGCCGTTACACATCGCTGGTACCGGTGCAACTAAAGCGTTTGCTCGATGCAGCAGCTCTCGATGATTACTTGCTTCGCCAGTTGCAGCGTTTTGATGCAATTCTGGTGGGTGGCCAAGCCCTTGAAGCCCAGTTGATCGAACGCGCTCTGGCAGCCGAACTAAAGCTGGTGCAAAGTTACGGCATGAGTGAAACAGCCGGCGGATGCCTCTATGACGGAAAGCCACTAGTTGGCGTGGGCGTGCGCATTTCAGATTCCGGGCAAATAGAAATTTCTGGTGCAACTTTGGCTGAGGGCGTAGCCGATGAAACCGGTTGGTATCAAACGAATGACCTAGGCAGGGTCGATGAGGTCGGCGCGATTGAAGTTCTAGGCCGAGCAAATCGCGTTCTTATTTCAGGTGGGCTAAAGGTTTCACTCGATGCTATTGAGGCTCAGGTTTCGGCAATCGGGGGAGTGACCGAGGTTGCAGCGCTGGCATTACCAGACGAAGAGTGGGGGCAACGAGTAGCTCTGGTTTACGCCGGAAGCCCCGAGGTGGCCGACTACATTGCCGGTGAAGCACTGGTTGCTCTTGGCCCTGCCGCAAAGCCGGTTCGGGTAATTCGGGTCGCTCAGTTACCAAGGCTGGTTAGTGGCAAAACCGACTATCTGGCACTTGGCACCCATTTCGAATAGCAAAATTGTCTTATGGCTAAAAAAATCGCAAAATCTAAAAAACCTTCTGCCCCAAAACTTTGGCTGGCAGGGGCCAGACTTCGCACGCTTCCGCTTGCGATTGCCCCGGTGATTTTGGGTGGCGCTGCTGCCATGGCAAATACCAAGTTTCAGCCAGTTCTGTTTTTGCTAGCGCTCGCCGTAGCTTTGCTGCTTCAGATCGGTGTGAACTACGCAAATGACTACAGCGATGGAATTCGAGGAACCGATGCCAACCGGGTTGGCCCGCTTCGCCTCACTGCTTCAGGTTTGGTTCGCTCAAGAAGTGTGAAAATTGTAGCTTTCGTTTTCTTCGGGCTTGCCGGCTTGGTTGGTCTAGAAATTGTTGTGCTCACCGGATTCTGGTGGCTACTAGCAGTTGGCGCACTTTGCATTCTTGCGGCTTGGTATTACACCGGTGGCAAGCATCCTTATGGTTATGCCGGTCTTGGCGAAATTGCTGTTTTCGTGTTCTTCGGTTTAGTTGCAACTATCGGCACCTCGTTTATTCAAGAGGGCGAATTTGATCTGCTAGCCGCCTATTTCTCAGTTGCTGCTGGGTTGCTTGCGAGCGCTGTTTTGATGGTGAACAACATTCGCGATATCAAAACTGACACCGAAAGTGGCAAGCGAACTTTGGCTGTCAAGCTTGGCGCACGAAAGGCTAAAGGCTTGTTCTATGCAATGCTTTGGTTGCCAGTGCTCATGCTGGTTTTGGTGGTTCTGATTTACCCAAATAGCCTGCTGGCGTTTAGCGTTATTTTCTTGATCGGGCCAACTACGTTGATTGTGGCTA
>JBDLVP010000067.1:0-9945 GCA_039804705.1 Actinomycetota bacterium | reverse complement strand
CAGGGTGCACGAGATGCCCTCGTTGAAGGTTCTGGCGCGCTGCGCGTTTTGGCAGTGAGCCTAACGAAGATCAACAACGACCTTCGCTGGATGGGTTCGGGACCAAATGCTGGTCTGGGCGAACTTCACATTCCAGACCTACAGCCAGGGTCTTCGATTATGCCTGGAAAGGTCAACCCGGTCATCCCAGAAGCCGTGATGATGGTTTGCGCCCGAGTCATCGGTAACGACGCAACTACCGCTTGGGCTGGTGCCACCGGAAACTTCGAACTCAATGTTGCAATTCCAGTCATGGGCAACGCGCTGCTTGAGTCGATTCGCTTGCTCGCAAACTCAATGCGCTTGCTTGCCGACAAGACCATTGAAGGCCTTGAGGTAAATGTTGAGCGTGCACGAGCACTTGCTGAATCAAGCCCATCGATTGTCACACCACTCAACAAATACATTGGCTACGAAGCTGCAGCCAAGATTGCCAAGCACTCAGTTGCCAAGAGCATCACGGTTCGTGAAGCAACCATTGAGCTTGGCTATGTTGACGGCGAGAAGCTAACTGAAGAGCAGCTCGATAAAGCACTCGATGTTTTGAGCATGACTCGCCCACCGCAGTAAATCTTCAGATTCAAACTAAGAGCCCTTTCGATTGTCGGAGGGGCGTTTTAGTTTTATGACATGTCAAAGATTTCCACTGAAGCTCGTCAACAGATTCTGATTACCGAAATTGCAAAATACACTCGCAAGGGCTGGTCAATCATGCACACCGAAGGATTCGTGTCGATTCTGGCTAAACGAGTTGCAAAGCACAACGGAATTCTCGGCGGCGTGCTACTTGCACCTTTTTCACTTGGGCTTTCACTTCTCTGGACTGCCGCGCGCAACCTAGATCAAAAGGTAGACAGCATGCTTCTCAGCGTTGATGAGTTCGGTCAAGTTGATGTGCAATACCCAGATACCGATGAACTTATGGCAACCCTCGAGGTTATGGGAGCTACGCCCGATGCTAACGATGAATTACAAAACTAGCTTTAGCGCCGATGTGGCAAAGCCGGCAATCAGGTAGGGGCCAAGTGCAATAGCCTGCGAAAATCGAGCACGCTTAAATATCACTTTTGCCAACACAAACAGGCCAGCCAAAATAAAGGCCAGCAGCACCGAAGTGAGTACCGCGGCGCTCCCCCACCATCCGAGCGCAAAAGCCATAGCCGCTAAAAGTTTCACATCGCCCATGCCAAGCGTGCCGAAGTAATTCACCGTTAGAGCAAGGCCGAACACCAGTAACCCAAGGGAAAAAGCTCCAAGAACCAGAAGCCCTGAGGCACCTACCAGCACTGCCGCAAGTTGCCCAATCAGGGTAAAGCCGAATGACGGCACGACGAGCTTATTTGGCAACCTGTGTTCGCGAATATCAGTTGCCGCCAAAGGCCATGCCACCACCAAAAGGTAGACGACTCCGAGAACTGCAGGGGTGGCAAAGTTTGAAAGATTTAGCATTGCTAAAACCTAGAACTTTGAGGCAGCCTGAGCCCAAAGTTTTACACAGGCTGCAGTGCCAGCAAGCTAGCCGTCGAGTAAGTCGGTAACCATGGCTGCAATCGCCGAGCGCTCCGAGCGAGTGAGAGTAATGTGACCAAAAAGCTTCTGGCCCTTTAGCGCCTCAATCACCGCGGCGATGCCGTCGTGGCGACCAACATGCAGGTTGTCGCGCTGAGCAACGTCGTGAGTTAGAACCACACGCGAGTTTTGGCCAATGCGAGAAAGCACTGTGAGCAGCACGTTCTTCTCGAGTGACTGGGCTTCATCAACGATCACGAAGGCATCGTGAAGCGAACGACCACGAATGTGCGTTAGCGGCAGAACCTCTAGTAGCCCGCGATCTTGCACGTGCTCGATTACTTCTTTTGAAACCAGCGCCGAAAGGGTGTCGAAAATTGCCTGACCCCATGGGTTCATTTTGTCGTTTTCGTTACCTGGCAAATAGCCAAGCTCTTGCCCACCAACTGCATAGATTGGCCTGAACACCATGATCTTCTTTTGCTGGCGACGCTCAACAACCGCTTCAAGTGCTGCACAAAGAGCGAGTGCTGACTTACCGGTTCCGGCGCGACCACCGAGTGAAACAATGCCGATCTCAGGCTCAAGCAGCATTTCAACTGCCAAGCGCTGCTCTGCAGAGCGACCACGAACACCAAAAACCTCGCGGTCTCCACGAAGCAGTTGAATCTGCTTTTGCTCGTTGACACGACCAAGCGCAGAACCGCGACCCGAATTCAAAATTAGGTTGGTGTTGGTTGCCAGCTCTTTGGCTTCTGCGACATCAATGACTTCGGTGTCATAAAGGTTTGCCATTTGCTCTGTGTCGAGTGCCAGCTCAGCAATGCCCGTCCAGCCGTCAGAACGAGCTTGACCGTGAAGATACTGCTCGGCTGACATGCCAAGGGCCGAAGCCTTGACGCGCATTGGCAGGTCATTTGAAACCACAGTAACATTCATGCCCTCGCCTGCAAGATTGAAAGCGCAGGCCAAGATTCGGGTGTCGTTATCGCCAAGCTGAAAACCGGCTGGCAAAACTGATTGGTTAATGTGGTTTAGTTCAACCCGAATCGAACCGCCGGCATCGCCAACTGCAATCGGAAAGTCGAGGCGTTCGTGTTCTTGGCGAAGATCATCTAGGGCACGAAGTGCCTGGCGAGCAAAGTAACCGATCTCTGGGTCATGGCGTTTTTTCTCGAGTTCGTTGATCACAATTATCGGAATCACAACTTCGTGTTCCGCGAATCTGAACAATGCCTTTGGGTCACTCAGCAAAACGCTGGTGTCGAGCACGAAGGTGCGAACCTCTATTGCAGCACCCGCTTCAGTAGTCGTTGATACATCAGACTTCGGGTTAGCTGCTTTGCTCACGCAGGCTCCTTTATTCGAGGCTTGATGTGAGAATACGCCTGCCTAAAAGTAATTTTTGAGCATGACACGCCCATGTGCGTGGTTCGTAACTTGATGTTTATTTTTGGTTCATGCGCCGTAGCGGCGGTGGCGTTTTTCAAACGCGCGCAAGGCACGCAAAAAGTCGACCTTGCGAAAATCTGGCCACAGAGCCTCTTCGAAATAGAGCTCGCTGCTTGCACTCTGCCACAGCAAGAAGCCGCTCATGCGCTGCTCACCCGAGGTGCGAATAATCAGATCAGGGTCTGGCTGACCACTGGTGTAGAGGTGTTCACTAATTAGTTCAGGGTCGAGAAGCTCAGCAAGCTCTTCGATTGTGGTGCCCTGTTTTGCGTGATCTTTGAGAATCGAACGCATGGCATCGGCGATTTCTTTGCGGCCGCCATAACCCACGGCCAGGTTCACATGAGGTTTGTCGAGGTTCGCAGTTTTCGCTACAGCTGCGTCGAGCTTCTCGGCAATGTTCGCTGGCAGCAAGTCGCGGTCGCCCATTACGTGAAGTCGCCAGTTCTGCTGGTAGGCCATCTCGTCGGCAACGTCGGTAATGATGCCGAGCAAATCTTGTAATTCATCGGGTTTGCGATTCTTCAAGTTGTCGGTTGAAAGCAAGTAAAGCGTGACCATCGGAATTCCGATTTCGTCACACCAGGTTAGAAACTCAAAGATTTTTAGCGCGCCGGCTTCGTGGCCAGCTTTAGGGTTTTGGGTGCCACGGGTCTTTGCCCATCGGCGATTTCCATCGAGCATTACGGCAACGTGGTGAGGCAATTCTGAGGGCGCTAAACCGCGCTCTAACTGACTCTCATAGAGTCGATATAACAGGTTGCTCACAAGGTTCAGACTACTACGGCAAGAGTAGAGTTGCCCTATGAGCAACGAGCGCGAACCTTTGCCAGCACTGCCGTTAAACGACTTTGCTACTCGCCCAATTGATGTAATTGAACCTAAGCCAACTTGGCGAGGATGGATTCACGCCGGCGTGCTTCCGATAGTGATCGCAGCCGGTGTGGTGCTGATTGTTTTGGCCCACGGAACTACAGCTAAATGGGCAAGTGCAATCTTCTTCGCGTGCTCGCTTTTGTTATTCGGTAACAGCGCTTTGTATCACCGCTTCAACTGGAAGCCGCGCATGAAAAAGATTCTCAAGCGCATTGATCACGCCAACATCTTGCTGCTGATTGCAGGTTCTTACACCCCAATCACTCTGCTTGCGTTGCCTCGCGACAAAGCCTTCTTGCTCATGTGGATCATTTGGGGAACCGCGTTTTTAGGCATTGGCTTCAGAGTCTTCTGGATCAACGCACCGCGCTGGCTCTATGTGCCGATTTACATTGGCATGGGCTGGGTCGCGTTGGCCTATGTGGTTGATTTCTTCGCAGCTAACGTGCCAATGATGGTTTTGATTCTTTCGGGTGGCCTGGCTTATACCCTGGGTGCTATTTGTTACGCCACCAAGTGGCCAAACCCATCAAAGAAACACTTTGGTTTTCATGAGATTTTTCACGCGTTCACAGTGTTGGCCTTCATGAGTCACTGGGCGGGAATTTTGCTTATTGCGCTGGCACCAATGCCATATAGCTTCGGCGGCTAACTAAAAGGCTTTCGTAAAACCCAGAAACTAGTTGCGAGTTGGCTTTTTAGGTGGTGCTGGTCGGCTTGGCTTTGACCCAGCTTCAGTTGCCGGCTTAGCCAGCTTCTTGCTTTCGGCAGCCTTTGCTTCGGCAGCTAAACGCTCCTGAACCTCGGCACGGTAACGAACTCGACGAACTCGACGAACCATGTCGAAAATCAACAGCACAGCACCAGCGACCACAAAGAAGGTCAGCAAGAAGCCAACGATTCCTGGGCTATAAAAAGTGTTTGCTGGGTCGGTAGTTGCCGAAGGAGTTGCTACTGCAAGAAGTGAAGCGAATTGGCTCATGGTTTAACCCTAAATGCAATCGCGTAACCTTTAAGGCATGACCAGCAACCAAATTCTTGACGAGCGTTACGGCCGCAAGAAGTCAAAGCAGCGCGATCGCCGCATTGGCGTATTCGTAGCTGGTGCGCTGGCCATTGCCGGATTCACCTGGATCATCTCAGTGGCTTTTTTTGCCCCAGCCAAAGCAACTGGGGAAATCACCTCATTTTCGCCAACCACAAGTCAGTTGGTTCACGTAAAGGGTTTCATTCAAAAACCTGCAAGCTCACACGCCACCTGCGCTGTGGCAGTTCGAAACGGAAACCTTTCCGTAGTTGGCTACCTAAACGTTGAAGCGCCAAAGGGTCAAGCAACCACAAATTTTGAACTGGATATTCGCGTGACCGAAGCCGCTGAGTCTGCTGTGGCGCAAGACTGCAGGGTCGACTAAACTTCTTTTTAAAGCCCAGCACTGCTGGGCACTTTTTATTATTTGACGACTAAAACTTTCGGGGTATCACAATGTCTGAGGCTGTTCCTACCTGGCTAACCCAAGACGCTTATGACCGTTTGGCCAGCGAGCTTGAGTATCTGCTAACCGTTGCTCGTCAAGACATTGCCCGCAAAATTCAGGAGGCCCGCGAAGAAGGCGACCTTAAAGAAAACGGTGGCTACCACGCTGCCAAAGAAGAGCAGGGCAAGATTGAGGCGCGCATTAACCGCCTTGAAAACATTTTGGCTGACGCTGTTGTTGGCAACGCGCCTGAAACCCACGGTGTGGTTGAGCAGGGCGTAATTGTGAAGTGTCTACTTCGCGGCAACGAAACTGAATTCTTGCTTGGCTCGGCGGAAATTGCCGAAGGAACCGACATTACGGTTTACAGCCCAGACAGCCCAATTGGTGAAGCCATTTTGGGCAAAAAGGTTGGCGAAACTGTTTCGTTCTTTGCACCAAATGGCAAGCAAATCGAAGTCGAAATTCTCGACGTTCGTGCATTCTCGCTCTAGTTATTGCGAGCTAGCAATTCGATAATCACACCAGCTATCGAAAGCAACATGCCGAGCACAAAAAGCACAGCGATTATTACAATCTCGGTTTTAGTTCGGCTCATTACTAAACCATAAAAAGCGTTAGCGATAACGAGTTACGAAATGTTCGCCAAACAGGCACAAAACAACGCTAAAGCCCGCGTGTTGCAGGCTAATTCTGCGATTTAGGCTTCGCGGTCTTCGTTCAACTGTGGCTTTAGGCCGGCAACTTTAAGTGCCTTGATTACCTTGATTCGGTGATCGTGACCCGCGGTTTCAACACTCAGGTTTAGCTCGACTTCACTGATTTGCCAAGCGTTACCCTGGCGTGTGTGACGAACCTCAATGACGTTTCCACCGGCCTCTGCAATCGCCTCGGCGGTCTTTACCAGCTGACCCGGGCGATCCGGAAGCATCACCGAGATGTTTGTGTAACGCTCTGATGCAGCTAAGCCGTGCTGAATAACTTTCTGAAGCAACAGTGGGTCAATGTTTCCACCCGAAAGTAAAACCACGGTCTTGCCCTTGAGCTTTAGCGCGCCCGACATCAACGCAGCAACTCCAACGGCACCGGCAGGTTCGACAACCTGCTTGGCGCGTTCCATAAGTGTCAACATAGCCTTGGCGATTTCGTTGTCGCTAACGGTCACAACCTTTTCGATGTGACCCTTCAGGATATCGAAAGGCACCTTTCCGGGCTTTGAAACCGCGATACCGTCGGCAATGGTTGGCGAGGTTGAAACCTCAACCATTTGACCAGCCTTAAGGCTTGGTGGGTAGGCCGCAGCGTTTTCAGACTGCACACCGTAAACCTTGATTTTGCGATTGCCGGCTGCAGCTTTCAGGTGAGCAGCCAAAGCCACACCAGCGGCCAAACCGCCGCCACCGATAGCAACCACTATGTTTTGAACGTCTGGAACCTGCTCGATTAGCTCGAGGGCGACTGTTCCTTGGCCAACAATTATGTCGAGGTTATCGAAAGGCGCAATAAACACTGCGCCCGACTTTTTTGCGAAATCTTGAGATGCCTTTAGCGCCTCGGCAAAGTTGGCACCAACTAAAACCACTTCAGCGCCGTAGTGCCGAGTTGCTTGCACCTTCGGCAGCGAGGCCCCGGCAGGCATAAAGATGGTCGCCTTGATGCCCAACTTGGTGGCAGCCAATGCAACGCCCTGTGCGTGGTTACCGGCCGATGCAGCCACCACTCCGCGCTTGCGTTCATCCTTAGATAATTTGCTCATGCGGTGGTAAGCGCCGCGAAGTTTGTAGGCGCCAGTGCGCTGCAGGTTTTCGGCTTTTAGCTCAACTGGTGAACCGGTTAGCTCGGTCAAGAAGTTTGAGTGCAAAACTGGTGTCTCAATCGCAATCTGAGCCACAATTTCGCGAGCGGCCTCGAATGATTCGAGGGTTAGCGCGTTGTGGTTTGCAGACGCAGACATGCAGTTGCCTTCTTTCTCTATTCTTAGAAGTCTAGTTTGCAAAGAGGTTTCAATGCTTGAGCTCAGTAGCGCAGAAGCAAACATGCTTGCCCTTGAGGGCCTTGGCATGCGACACAAGCACGCCTCTACCCTCGAGGTGGTCGAACGGCTCGGCTTGCTGCAGGTTGATTCGGTGAACGTGTTTGAGCGCGCTCACTACTTGCCTCTGTTCTCGCGCATGGGCTCATTCGATAAAAGCCAACTCGACGATCTGCAAACAATTGAACCTGGCAACTCTCACCCAAAACTGATTGAATACTGGGCGCATGAAGCCAGCTTGATTCCAATCGAGCGACTACCGTTATATAAATTCCGAATGGATGCCGCCCACGACGACAGCCGCCCAAATCGCTGGCGAGACTGGGCTAATTCAAACCAAGATTTGTGCCAATGGATTCTCAATGAAATCGGCACCAAAGGCCCACTCACGGTAAGTCAAATTGAACATGACTCGAATGTTCGTAAAGGCTCTTGGTGGGGCTGGAGCGACGCCAAACAGGCACTGGAGTGGCTCTTTATGACAGGTGAACTTGTAAGCGGCGGTCGCGATAAGTTCAGCCGTCGCTATGCCCTGCCTGAACAGGTTTTGACCGCTCACATTGTTGAACGCCTTCACACCGTAGACAACCATCAAGCTCGCAAAACCCTGCTCACCCATGCCGCTGGAGTTCACGCAGTTGCCACCGATAAAGACCTTGCCGATTACCACCGAATGAAGCTCACTACTGTGAGGCCATTGCTTCGCGAACTAGTTGAAGAAGGCAAAATTCGCGCGGCTAAGGTTGCAGGCTGGAAAGAACCAGCTTTCATTTCACTTGAAGCCGCCGCAAGTTTGAACGCAACCGAAAGCGCCAAGAGCACCAACCCAACCACGATCTTGAGCCCGTTTGACCCGGTGGTTTGGAACCGCGATCGAGCCCTTCGAATGTTCAACTTCGACTACCGTATAGAGATTTACACGCCAAAAGAGAAACGCATTTTTGGCTATTACAGTCTGCCGATTCTTCACAACCGCAAACTGATTGGCCGAGTTGATCTAAAGAGCGACCGTCAAAACAGCGCATTGCTGGTGCAAAGTTGCTGGGCTGAAAACTGGCTCGACGACAAGCAAAAGGCATCGGCGGCCGCTGGTCTAGCCAAGAATTTGAAAGACGCCCAGAAATGGCAAAAACTCGACCAAATCAAGGTCGAGCCTGCCGGAAACCTTAGCGCTGAAACTGCCAACGCTCTAGGTGTTCGCTAGAACTTTTTGCCCATTGCTTGCAATCGCTTGATGCGAGCAGGAATTGGCGGGTGGGTTGAGAACACTCGCTCAACCAAGCCAGGCTTGATTGGGTCAGCGAAATACATGTGAGCCATTGAACTGCTGGCGCGCTTTAGCGGGCGACCGTATTGACCCAACTTTTCAAGAGCACTTGCCAAGCCATCGGGGTAGCGAGTGATTTCGGCACTGGTGGCATCGGCCAAGTATTCACGCTGACGTGAAACCGCAGCGGTAATAATCGGACCAATTAGCCAAGCGATAATCGATGCCACAACACCAATAATCAGCACAATCGCACCTAGACCGTTGTCGTTGCGATCATCGCGGCGACCGCCCATGCCACCCCAAAACGCCATGCGAATTGCAATGTCGGCAATCACACCAACAGCCGAAACCAAGCCGAAAACAATGGTGTTCACGCGAATGTCGTAGTTCTTCACGTGACCCATTTCGTGAGCCATTACGCCCTCGAGCTCTGAGTCATTCATGATCTCGAGAATGCCGCTGGTTGCTGCCACAATTGCGTGCTGTGGGTCACGACCGGTTGCAAATGCGTTCGGGGCTGCATCGTTGATGATGTAAACCTTTGGCATTGGCATGCCTTGGCTGATTGCCAAGTTTTCGACAATGCGCCAAAGTCTTGGGTTATCTGACTTCTGAATCTGAACCGCACCAGACATGGCAACTGCCAAGGCCCCGGCCATGTAGTACTGGAACAGCGTGTAAAGCAAAATGAAGCCAATGATTAGCCAGGCACTTGAGCCGTTGCCCGAAACCTGACCCCACCACCACGCAATTGAACCAAGTAGGGCTACAAATAGCCCAATGATGATGAAGGTATTGCGCTTGTTAGCAGCAATCGCTGAATACAACTAAACCCCTTAGAAGTTTTAGAACTTAACTTGAGGAGCGTTTTCGATTGAAGCGCGATCTGCAACTTCAAAGAACTCACGCTTACCAAAGCCAAGACGCTTTGCAAAAAGGTTGGTTGGGAAAGTCAAAACTTTGGTGTTGAATTCCTGAACACCACCGTTGTAGAAACGGCGCGCAGCCATAACTTTGTCTTCGGTGTCGGTTAGTTCAGCCTGCAACTGCAAGAAGTTTTGGTTTGCCTGAAGCTGAGGGTAAGCCTCGGCTACTGCGAACAAACCCTTCATGGCGCCGGCAAAGCCCGCCTCGGCCTGAGCAGCCTTTGCTGGGTGGCTTAGCGCCTCAGGTGAAACAGTGGCGGCGCGAGCCTTGGTGACAGCCTCAAACACTGACTTCTCGTGAGTGGCGTAGCCCTTCACGGTTTCAATCAGGTTTGGAATCAGGTCGGCACGACGCTTGAGCTGAAC
>JBDLVP010000066.1:0-5214 GCA_039804705.1 Actinomycetota bacterium | reverse complement strand
CGGAAACGCACTATTCACCGACACCATTCGACGCGAAAAAGAAGTTTCAGCCAAGGGAATCAACTTTGTTGGTGCCGGTATTTCGGGTGGTGAAGAAGGCGCCCTTAAGGGCCCTAGCATCATGCCTGGTGGTTCTGCTGAGGCTTACAAGACCCTTGGCCCAATTCTTTCTTCGATCGCTGCAGTTGCCGAAGGCGAGCCTTGCGTTACTCACGTTGGCACCGATGGCGCTGGTCACTTTGTGAAAATGATTCACAACGGCATTGAATACGCTGACATGCAGCTTATTGCCGAGGCCTACGACATTCTTCGTCAGGCCGGTGGTTTCTCACCTGCCGAGATCGCCGACATCTTTATTGAATGGAACATGGGCGACCTTGAGTCTTTCTTGATTGAAATCACCGCTGAGGTTCTAAAGCAGGTTGATGCCAAGACTGGCAAACCATTCGTAGACATTGTTCTTGACCAGGCTGGCTCAAAGGGCACTGGCGTCTGGACAGTACAGACCGCTTTGAACCTTGGAACTCCAGTTTCAGGTATCGCCGAGGCGGTATTTGCCCGTTCACTTTCATCGCAAGACTCACAGCGCAAGGCAGTTGATGGTCTTCCAGCTTCAGCTACCAAGTGGAACGTAACCGACAAGGCAGCCTTCGTAGAAGACGTTCGCCGTGCCCTTTACGCTTCAAAGCTTGTTGCTTACGCTCAGGGCTTCGACGCAATTCGCGCCGGTGCTAAGGAATACGGTTGGAACATTAACCTAGGTGCAGTTTCAAAGATTTGGCGCGGCGGTTGCATCATTCGTGCGCAGTTCCTAAACCGTATTGCCGATGCCTACGAGGTAAACGCAAACCTAGAGTCACTAATCTTTGACCCTTACTTCAAAGAGGCAGTTGCTAAGTCTGTTGAATCATGGAGAACCGTTGTTGCCAACGCATCTCTAGCCGGTGTTCCAGTGCCAGCTTTTGGTTCATCACTTTCTTACTACGATGGCCTTCGCTCACCTCGCTTGCCTGCAGCACTTGTGCAGGGCCAGCGTGACTTCTTCGGTGCTCACACCTACAAGCGCGTTGACCTTCCAGGCACCTTCCACACTTTGTGGTCAGGAGATCGCTCAGAAGTTGAGCAAGACCCAAGCACTCACTAAGCGTTAAACAAAAAAGCCCTCGCCATTTGGCGGGGGCTTTTGCTTTACCCTAAAGACATGTCTTCAAAATCGAGCAAGCAGCGCACTAGTAGCGCCGAGCCTAGCGCGAATTTGATTGACCTAAATGTTGACGAGCTCATAGCAAACGGCCTTAGCTCAGACCAGGCTGCCGAACGAGTTGAGTTGGGGCTGACCAACGCTCAAAACAATGACTCGAGCCGCTCTTTTGCTTCGATTCTTCGAGCCAACTTATTTACGTTGTTCAATTCTGTGGTTGGCATTTGCTTTTTCACTCTGCTGATTCTGGGGCAGTGGAAAGACGCGCTGTTTGGAACGATTGTGATTCTGAACATTTTGATTGGTGTGGTTCAGGAATACCGTTCAAAACGTGCGCTCGATCGACTTGCTGTGATGAACGCCCCGCTGGCACGAGTTCGCCGCGATGGTCACAGTCTTGAGTTGCCAGTTTCCGAGGTTGTGCTCGATGATTTGCTTGAGCTTCGCGCCGGCGACCAAGTTGTGGCAGATGCTGTGGTTTTGAATTGCCAAAATCTTGAGTTAGATGAATCGCTGCTCACCGGCGAATCAGATGCGGTCGAGAAGGTTGAGCTCAGTGAAGTTATGGCGGGTTCTGGCGTTGCCGCGGGTAAAGGCTTGGCTCGAGTTATTCGAGTTGGTTCTGAAACTTATGCGAGCAAACTGACCCTTGAGGCACGACGTTTCTCGCTCGTGAACAGTGAGCTTAGAAACGCTTTGAACCAGATCGTGAAGTGGATCACCTGGTTGCTGTTGCCCGTGATAGCAATCGTTATGAATGGCCAGATGATGGCTCATGGCGGCTGGACGCAGGCAATTGCTAGCGGTGCTTGGGTGGCTGGGATTGTTGGCGCTATTGCCGCGGTTATCAGCATGATTCCACAGGGTTTGGTTTTGCTCACCAGCATTGCGTTCGCTGTTGCCGCAGTGAAGCTTGCTCGCAATCAGGTATTGGTGCAAGAGCTTGCGGCCGTTGAAGGTTTGGCTCGCGTCGATGTGATTTGCTTCGATAAAACTGGAACCTTGACCGAAGGTGAAATCGAATTCGATGAGAACGTTCTGATTGATTCAAGTGGCAGCAAGCTTGATTGGCAGAGCGTGCTGGCGCACTTTGCGTCAGCTCCTGACGCCAACGCAACTTCGCGCAGCTTGGCTGGCAATTTTGCGCAGGTAAACCTAGCAGCTGCCCGAGAGATTGAATTTAGTTCCGCCCGTAAGTTCAGCGCATTCGAATTCAATGCTGGTGGTAAAGCTGAAACCTGGGTTCTTGGCGCCCCCGAAATGGTTTTGCTTGAGAAGTCTCACCAACCAGCGCGTAAGCAGGCAACAACAATTGCTGAAACTGGCAAGCGCACCTTAGTTCTAGCCAGAACCACCGCTCACATTGATGGCCAACATTTACCAACCGGCCTTGAGCCAGTTGCCTTGGTGCTGTTCAAAGAGAAAATTCGCTCGGATGCCACCGAGACCCTGAATTACTTCAAATCGCAGGGCGTTTCAGTTCGAATTATTTCGGGTGATAATCCGGCCACTGTTGCCGCGGTTGCCAAGGCAGCGGGTCTCGAGGGAACCTTCACTGGCTTCGATGCAAGAAACTTGCCGACCGATATCGATGAACTTTCCGAGGTAATGCGCGCGAACTTCGTGTTCGGGCGGGTGACTCCTGAGCAAAAGCGCGATATGGTTTTAGCTTTGCAAAAACTAGGCCATGTGGTTGCCATGACTGGCGATGGCGTGAACGACGCATTGGCACTGAAAAAGGCCGACCTTGGCATTGCCATGGGTTCGGGTTCTAGCGCTACTAAGGCGGTAGCGAACCTAGTGCTTCTAGATGGCAAGTTTTCTTCGCTGCCGGGAGTTGTAGCCGAGGGTCGCAAGGTAATTGCCAATGTTGAACGTGTTTCAGCATTGTTCCTAAACAAAACAGTTTGGGCAATCTTGCTAGGGCTAACCTTTGGTTTTGCGCTCTGGCCATTCCCTTACTTGCCTCGCCAGTTGTCGATCATCGACGCCTTTACCATTGGCATTCCGGCTTTTGCGTTAGCCCTGCTGCCAAATACTCGACGCTATGTTCCAGGCTTTCTAAGGCGAACCCTTGGCTTTAGCCTGCGCACTGGGATAGCTGTGGTTAGCGCCCTGATAGCGCTCAGGCTACTCACGAAAGACTGGTCGGTCATCGATTCGCAAACTGCTACCAGCACCTTGCTTTCAATCACCGGTTTGTGGGTTTTGATTAGCCTGGCAAGGCCACTGAACCGCATAAAACTCGCCATTGTTGCCTTGATGGCGGGCATCGGAGTCGCAAGCTTCACAATCGCAGTTGTGGCTGATTTCTATAGTTTTAGCTCACTTTCGCCATCTCAATTGCTAATTCCGATTGCCCTTGCTCTAGCAGCATGCACGGTAATTGAAATTGCCCGGGTAATCATTAACCGAAGAACATCTGAAGAAGCTAATATTTAGTCGTTAGGTTGACATGCTCGTTCTAGAGCAACCCGAACTCAAATCGCAAAACTATCTCTAGGAACGAAATGTCTGACTACACATTCTTAAAAGGTGACGCTGACTGGTGGCGCCAAGCCGTTGTTTACCAAATTTACCCACGCAGCTTTGCTGACCTAAACGGCGATGGAATTGGCGACCTAAAGGGCATCATCGATCGCGTTCCTTACTTGCAGTCACTCGGCATTGACGCCGTGTGGTTGAGCCCTTTCTTCACCTCTGCCCTAGCTGACGGTGGTTACGACGTTGACGACTACCGCGATGTTGACCACAAAATCGGCACCCTCGCAGAGTTCGACCAAATGATTGATGCGCTGCACAAGGTAGGAATCCGTTGTTATGTTGACATCGTTCCAAACCACTCTGGAAACAACCACGTTTGGTTCCAAGAGGCCCTCAAGGCAGCCCCAGGTTCACCTGAGCGCAACCGCTACATCTTTAGAGATGGCAAAGGCGAGCACGGCGAGATTCGCCCGTCAGAGCTAGTTAGTCACTTTGGCCCAACCGCCTGGACTCGCATCACCGAACCAGATGGCACCCCTGGCCAGTGGTACCTGCACCTATTTGCCCCTGAGCAGCCAGACTGGAACTGGGACAACCCAGAGATCGTCGAAGACTTCAAGAAGACCATTCGCTTCTGGTGTGATCGCGGCGTTGACGGCTTCCGAGTTGATGTGGCACACGCTCTAAAGAAAGACCTAGCAAACGGGCACCTACCTGAGCGCCAGTCATACGACGTTGCAGTAATGAAACACGATGGCAGCGACGACCTATTCGACCGCGATGCAGTTCACGAAATTTACCGTGGATGGCGCGAGATTTTCAACGATTACAACCCGCCGCGCGTTGCTGTGGCCGAAGCCTGGGTGCACCCAGAGCGTCGCCCAGCTTATGCATCACCTGACAACCTTGGCCAGGCATTCAACTTTGACCTTCTTGGAACCGTTTGGAACAAAAAGAAGTTTGAGTCAACCATTGACTACAACCTAAAGGCAGCAGCTAAGTCTGGTTCGTCAACCACTTGGGTGTTTTCAAACCACGACACCATTCGTCACGCAACCCGATTTGGCTTGCCTGATGGCTTTGACGCCGGCAAGTGGTACAACTCAGTTGGCAAGGCATACGAGCTAAACGAAGAGCTTGGTTTGGCACGCGCAACCGCAGCTACTTTGTTGATCTTGGCTCTACCAGGCGCAACTTACCTTTACCAAGGTGAAGAACTTGGTCTTCAAGAGCACGTTGCAATTCCAAGTGAGCTTATGCAAGACCCTCAGTGGTTCAGAAGCCCAGGAAAAATGGCCAGCCGTGATGGTTGTCGTGTTCCACTACCTTGGACTGCAACTGGCTCTTCATTTGGTTTTGGTCCAGGTGGTTCACACTTGCCACAGCCTGAGTGGTTTGCAAAATACGCTGTTGAAGTTGAAGACAAAGACCCAGGTTCAACTTTGAACCTTTACCGCAAGGCTCTAAAGCTTCGAAAGGGTCTGGTGACCGCCGAAGAGATCAAGTGGGTAAACCACCTATTCGCACCA
>JBDLVP010000065.1:0-5421 GCA_039804705.1 Actinomycetota bacterium | reverse complement strand
ATTGCGGCGCCAGTGGTCGGAATGTTTTGCAATCCTCGAACCCACGGACGGAACAACACCCTCAACAACGGGCCAAGAATGAATGTCTTCAAAATGAAATAAGCCATTCTTTTCCCTTTCTGTTCTGGTAGTGAAAAGCGCCTTACTGACTAGTTGTCTAGTTTAGCGAACGCGGTTCGAGCCAAGTCTGCTACGCCTACTAAACCAGCATCATTCAAGAATTCAGCCGGCTTGATTAATAGCTCAGGTCTGAATCCGCGCGCCGGTAGGTGACTCAAAAAAGCCTCACGCATTGGCGCAAATAGCGGGTCGCCAACTGCGCTAACGCCGCCTCCGATTACTACAACTTCAGGGTCTAGCACAGCTGTCAGCGAGGCGATTGCCTGACCGATCCATGAGCCAAGCTCTGCAACTAAACCAAGAGCTCCAGGGTCCTTTTCAAGGATGGCCTGGTAAACCTCGCCGCCGGTAAGTTCGCCCACCGAGTGCTGAATTTCTTTGAGTCTGGCGCCTTCAGGTTTTCCAGATGCTGCCAATTCTTTTGCCCCGCGAAGTAATGCGGTGCCTGAACCATATTGTTCAATGCAGCCGAATTGACCGCAACCGCAAGGTCGGCCTTCTGGAACAACTCGCAAGTGGCCTAGTTCTGCCGCAATTCCGAAACCTCCACGAAGTAGGTGAGAGTCAACAACTACTGCCCCACCAACGCCGGTACCGATGGTGAGCATGACCATGTGCTTGGTGTTCCTGCCGGCACCGTAACGGTACTCAGCCCAGCCAGCAGCGTTTGCATCATTTTCTAGCAATACCGGAATGTTGGTGAGCGCCTCGAGTTTGGCTTTGAATGGCTCATTTCGCCATGAAAGGTTCGGTGCGTAAACAATGTTCGACTGGTCAGCATCGATGAACCCAGCAGCCGCAACACCAGCGCCATAAACCTTTTCGCCAGCCGCCAGGGTCTTGATCAATTCAGCCACCGACTCAGTCAGTGCTGCAGAATCATTTGCCAGCGTTGGCACACGGTGTTCTCGCACCAAATTGCCACTGGCGTCAACCAATGCGCCTGCAATTTTGGTGCCACCAATGTCGATACCAACCGTGTACATAAATCGAAATCCTTAGATTCTTGGCAAATTATCTGCTCTGGAATGAGTTTAGTAACACTAAAGAGTTGGAATTGAAAGTTGGTTTGAGTAAAACGAGCGCGGGCGGTCCATTAGGCAATAAAGTATTGGAAATAACTCTCCAACGGAGGAGACCTTGAAAAGTTACGAGTTGCCATCGCTGATTGAGTCAAACCCTGACTCAAACATCACCGATTTGCTAATTGAACGGGTCGCTAGAACTCCAAACTTGCCCCTATTTGCCAAGCAAGACCACGAAGAAAAGTGGCGAGATGTTAGCTCTTCCCAGTTTTTGGCAGAGGTTCGCCAGCTAGCTAAAGGGCTAATTGCTACCGGTGTGCAGCCAGGGCAAGTTATTGCAATCATGAGCCACACAAGTTACGAATGGGCCTTGATTGACTTCGCTATCTGGTTTGCCGGGGCAGTAAGTGTACCGATTTACGAAACTTCATCGCCAAGCCAGATTGCCTGGATTCTCTCGGATTCAGACGCCGTAGCCATTTTCTGTGAAAATTCAAAAATGCTCGAACAAGTTGCCGAGATTCGCAATCAGTTGCCGTTCTTGCGAACCGAATTCAATATCGAAGCTGGCAGCCTGGATCGCATTAGAGCACAGGCTCACCTGGTCTCAGACGAGCTTCTCGAGCAACGAAGAAGTTCACTAAAACTTTCTGACCTAGCGACGATTATTTACACCTCTGGTACCACCGGAAAACCAAAGGGTTGTGAGTTACTTCACCGCGGATTCGTAGACCTTTCAAAAAACGCGAAGCTTGAATTGCCTCAGGTAGTAGCTGACGGCCAATCAACCCTTCTCTTTTTGCCAATGGCCCATGTATTTGCAAGATTTATTTCGGTTCTTTGCGTTCACGCTGGAGTCAAGGTTGGCCATCAAGCTGACATCAAAAACCTGAGCCAAGCAATGCAAACTTTTCACCCAAACTTTTTGCTTGCAGTTCCTCGGGTTTTTGAAAAGGTTTACAACACTGCCGAGCAAAAAGCTGAATCAACTGGCAAGGGTGAACTGTTTAGAAAAGCTGCAGGCATTGCAATTGCTTATTCCGAAGCACTCGACACAGTTGCAGGGCCATCACTTTCACTTCGCGTTAAGTTCGCAGTCTTCAACCGATTGATTTTTTCTAAGCTGCGAGCTGCCATGGGCGGGCAAGTGCACTATGCGGTTTCTGGTGGAGCACCACTTGGCCGCCGCCTTGGGCATTTCTTTAGGGCTATCGGTTTGATTGTTCTCGAGGGTTACGGACTAACCGAAACTACTGCCCCAGTATTGATTGCCCGACCAGACGCCATAAAAATCGGCAAGGTCGGCAAGGTGCTGCCTGGTTGCGGAATTCAAATTGCCGATGACGGTGAAATTTTGGTTCGCGGTTCTAATACATTGCGCGGTTACTGGAGAAACCCAGCGGCCACCGCAGAAAGCTTTGCTGGCGACTGGTTCAAAACCGGTGACATTGGTGAACTCGACGATGAGGGATTCTTGACGATAACTGGTCGCAAGAAAGAGATCTTGATCACAGCGGGTGGCAAAAATGTTGCTCCTGCGCCAATCGAAGACCCACTTCGTGCAGACCCGCTGATTGGGCAAGCAGTAGTAATCGGCGACAACAAGCCATTCATCGCGGCGATTATTTCGCTCGACGCCGAAATGCTGCCACTTTGGCTTGCGAATCACAATCTCGACAAGAACTTGACCATTGCCGAAGCATCAAAGCTTGAAGAGGTTTCGAAAGAGATTCAAGCCTCTATCGACAAAGTGAACCAAACCCTTTCAACAGCCGAATCGATTCGCAAATTCGTGATTTTAGAAACAGAACTCACCGAAGCTAGCGGTCATCTCACGCCTTCAATGAAGATCAAGCGTTCTCAAGTGATTAGTGATTTTGCCGAGCAAGTAGCTTCTATTTACGGCAACGGCAGTGCAGTGATTTAAAAGCGAAATCTTTCAGCGCTTTAGAAACCAATCGCTTTCGCGCAATGCCCGCATTGCAACCTTGCGTTCTTCACCTTCGAGTCGGTCTAAATAAAGCAAGCCATCCAGGTGGTCACATTCGTGCTGCAATGCTTGTGCCATAAGGCCGGTTCCCTTTAGCTCAATTTGATTTCCGGTTTCATCAAAACCGGTTACCCTCGCGAATTCGTATCTCGGGGTTTTATGCCACAACCCTGGAACGCTAAGGCACCCTTCGTCAACCAGAGTTTTTTCACCGGATACTTCGACCAAAACAGGGTTGAAAATGCTGCCAACTTGCCCATTCACGTTATAACTAAAAGCTCTTAGGTTTACCCCGATTTGTGGCGCGGCTACTCCTGCACGGCCTGGCAACTTGGTGGTTTCAACTAGATCTGCAGCCAAAGCCGCAGTTGATACATCGAAGTGCTTTACTTCGGAGCTCACAGCTTTGAGGCAAGGGTCGCCAAACAGGCGAATATCGCGCACTGCCATGAAATTTAGCGGGTTTGCTGAGTTAGGCCGTCAACCACTAGGGCAGCTAGCTCACGGGCTGCAGCCTGGGTGTTCTTGTCAAGGTCAGTGAACTTGATTACTGAACCAGCTGCTAGGGCCTTGTCATAAGGAATTCGAACTACATCGCGCACACGAGTTCTAAAGTGCTGTTCGATTTCATCAAGCTTTACCAGTTGAGTTGCCTGAGTTGCAGTGTTCAACGCCACGATCGAGTTCTTGACCAAATCGCCATAACCATTAGCTTCTAGCCAAGTTAGAGTCTCAGAAGCCAAACGAGCTTCATCAACTGAACCACCCGAAACAATTACCAAACTTGAAGCTCGCTGCAAGGTCGGTCGCATTACCGAGTGAACGATGCCGGTACCACAGTCGGTTAGAACCAACGAGTAGTAACGAGCGGCCATGTCTGCAACTACGTTGTAGTCACCTTCATCGAAGGCTTCAGAAAGCATTGGGTCGCTATCGGAGGCAAGAACGTCAAGACGGGTTGCGTCTCGCGAAACCATGGTTGAAAAATCACTAAAGCCATCGATCGATGCAGCACGGTTCACAACATCGCGAACGGTGAAGCGGGTTGATTTGCTAACGCGCTCTGCAAGAGTTCCGCGGTCTGGGTTGGCGTCAATTGCTACAACGCGGTCTTCCCGAACCAATGCAAGGGCCATGCCAAGCAAGGTGGTGACGGTGGTTTTTCCCACGCCACCCTTACGAGTGAGAACCGGAATGAATTTGGTTCCACCGGAAAACTGTGCACCGATTCGGCCATCGAGAGCTTTACGCTCACGAACCTTTAGTGAATCGCCAAGGTTCACCGCACGGAAGGTTAGGTAGTAAACAAACTTGCGGAAAGCAGATTCGGGGGCTGGGCGGTTGCGTCCGCGTTCGTCAATAAGTCGATCTGCGGTAAGCATTGCAGCAGGTTCTGGGGTGTCAAATAGCTCACCGCGAAGGCTGTCGCGTCGCGAATATGCGCTCTGAGCTTCAAGCGGAACAACAGCTGACTCGGCAACTGGGGCAACTGCTGCCTCGGTGGTGATTTTGATCGAAGAAGTTGAAGGATTTAGGTCAACGATCCCAGCATCAACTGCTACTTCAGCAAGGCTGTGGCTTTTAGGTTCGGCAGACTCAATCGATTGACCAAAAATGTCATCAGATTTCGATTTCTTTTTGCCAAATGCCATGCTTCGGCCTCCTGAATGTCTTGAACGAACTATTGCTAGTTTAGCGAATGCCACTCACAAGTGTTGTGGCTACTCAACTACCAGAATCAAATCGCCAGCTTCAACCGGCTGAGTTTTGGTAATTGCCAATCGCTTGACTACACCAGCTTTGCTCGCGGTAATGGTTGCTTCCATTTTCATGGCTTCAATCATTGCAACTGCATCGCCAACTTCAACGTGAGTGCCTTCAACAACCTGCAAAGTAACAACGCCAGCGAAAGGTGCCGCAACTTGGCCCAGGTCTTGTGGGTTTGCCTTCTCGGCTTGAGCTGTGGCAACCGTAATCTTGCGGTCACGCACGTTAATTGGGCGCAACTGACCGTTGAGGGTTGCCATAACGGTGCGGTAGCCCTTGGCATCTGCCCCACCAATGGCTTCAAGGCCAACGTAGAGACGAACACCCTTTGCCATCTCGATAACGTGCTCACGGCCCTGCTCAAGACCGTAGAGGTAGTCAACAGTGTCGACCTGATCTAGGTTTCCAAAAGTCTCGCGAGTCTTCAGGAATTCAGCTGTTGGAGCTGGGAACAGCAAACGGTTCAAAGTTGAACGACGAAGTGCGCTATCACTGCCCGACAAAATGTCTTTATCGGTT
>JBDLVP010000064.1:0-6625 GCA_039804705.1 Actinomycetota bacterium | reverse complement strand
CCATTTTGTTTTCCCTTCCGTGGTGAGAATTAGCGGTTGCTAATTCTCTTAGTGCTCATCTGCCAAAGCCAACTGAATGTAAACAGTGGTCAGAAGAGTAAATACATAGGCCTGTAGGAATGCGACCAAAATCTCAAAGAGAGTAAAGACGAATCCGAACAGGAAGGTTCCCGCACCAAAAGCCTTGATGGCTCCGTTGGCTAGCGGGCTAAGAATGAAGAAGTGAGTTGCTGCAAAACATAGGACTAGCAACAAGTGGCCAGCAATCATGTTCATCATCAAACGAAGAGCCAGGGTCACTGGTCGAAGAATGAAGGTTGATAGAAACTCGATTGGAGTTACCAAGATGTAGAAAGCCTTTGGAACACCAGCTGGGAACAGAGCAGCGGTAAAGAAGTGCAGACCGTGCTTTTTCACACCGGCGTAAATGAAAGTCACGTAGGCAGCAAGAGCAAGAACCAGAGGCAAACCGATAACCGAAGTTCCGGCAATGTTCAAACCAGGAATGATTCCGGTGATGTTCATGCCCAAAACGATGAAGAAGATTGTGGTTAGTAGCGGCAAGAATCGGTCGCCGTCTTTTGCGCCAAGCTGCTCATGAGCAATGCTGGTGCGAACAAAGTTCAGTGAAATCTCGCCCATCAGCTGAAAACGGCTTGGAACCAGCGAGCCTTCTTTGACTGACTTCTTGAACTTGCCGGTCCAGAGAGCGAAAACCAAAATCAAAAGTGCGGTGACCAACAAACGAATAATCATGATTCGGTTGATCTCAAATGGGGTGCCACAGAACGCAACAGCACCAGGGAAGAATTCCATGATGGTTGGTGGAGTGAAGTTGTCGCTGGTCGGTTCGCTGCCAATTGGCGGGCAGGAGCTAGCAGCAGTAGCTAGCAGACTCATTGCGTTTACCAACGGAAGGACTCCTGTTTTCGGGGCAAGTAAATTTAGCCTTGCGGCGACAAAGGGGTAATAAGTTAGCGAGAATCACTCACTTATCACCTAAAGACTACCAGCAAAAATCTGCTGAAAATCGGGTTTTTTAGGCAGAAAACAACTTTTTTTGCCAGGCGATCAAAAAGCTATCAACCCTTGGCGTCGATTGGAATTCGCGCCTTCAAAAAGACCACCGAGTCAATTGCTAGTCCTGCCAAAACCGAGGCCACCAAAGTGAAGAAAAAAGTTGGCCCTGAAATGAAACTGGCGTGACGCAAAACAGCAATCAAGATAAAGAACAGCACCAGTTTGAAGATCCAACCGCCGAGCACTACCCCGAAGAATCCGCCGATGCTAAGACGTGAGCCAAACCACACGCTCAAAGCGGTGAGGCTGGTAAATGCGAAGCAAACCGCGGCGCCAATCAGTGCGCTGGCTAGTCCGTTGGTGCTCGCTGCAAGGTAGCCAAAAATGCCGCCCAATAAAGCAATTGCTGCGGTTGCGATTGCACCGAGAAATAGAACTTTTTTGAAAACACCTTCGAGCCCGGTAGCGGTGAGTTTGTCAGCCACGGTTGTTTCCTTTCAAAGCCGGATGCTTCACGACCGGCCAAACGGTGTAAACCGATGCTGCGATTAGCCCAGGCCAGAAGAACCATGCAATTTCAGCAGGGGTGACGAAGAAGTAGAGCAAAACGGTAACCGAAATTAGCGCGGTCCACGAGTAAAACACCAGCACCGAACCTAGGTGCGAGTGACCGAAGTCTTGAAGTCTGTGGTGAATGTGCTTGCGGTCGGCACTAAACGGTGACTTGCCAGCCTTTAGTCTGCGAACAATTGCAAGAGCGAAATCTAGAAGCGGCAAAACCAAAATTGCCAACGGCAAAATCAAAGGTAAAAACGCAGGTACTGCATTGGCGTTAGTTACGATCTGCGGGTCGATTTGGCCGGTCACCGTTAGTGCCGATGCGCTCATCAAAAGGCCGAGCAGCAGTGCTCCCCCATCGCCCATAAAGATTTTTGCCTTGTGCCAGTTCCACGGCAAAAAGCCTGCGCAAACGCCAATCACAATTGCCGAGAGCAAAGTTGCAATGTTGAAGTAGTTCGTCGGTGAAGTTTGTTGCGTTAACAGGTAGCTGTAGGCAAAGAACACGAGGGTGCCAATCAAAACCACTCCAGCGACAAGACCATCTAGGCCATCGATAAAGTTCACCGCGTTCATCACTAGCACGGTGAGAAAAACGGTTACAAATAGTGAGGTTCCGAACGAACCAATGGTGATTCCGGCAATCGGAAGCGAAACAATCTGTACCCCCTGCCAAGCCAAAAGCCCGGCAACCAAAAATTGCCCAGCTAGCTTTAGTGTCCAGTCGAGGTCATAAAGATCATCGAGAAAACCAAGTGCGCTAATCAAAACCGCACAAATCAAAATGGTCACAATCTTGCTCGGGTCAACGAACACCGAGTGGAACCATCCGAGGCTCGCAGCAACACCGACCGACACCGCAAAGCCCAGCGCCATTGCAGCACCGCCCAATCTAGGGGTTGGCACTTTGTGAACATCGCGAGAGCGAATCGCTGGGTAAATCTTGTATTTATGTGCCAACTTGAGTACAAACCAGGTCGCTGCGAAAGTAACGCCAGCGGCAATTAGTGCAATCAATAAATAGGCGCGCATTACTCAGCCGCCTCGATTTCAAACTCGTCGCCAACAACCGCTTTTATGTCATCAAGAGAACAGGCACCTTGGCGAACCACACGAATGCTCCCGGTTGAGTTCGCTGAGATTGAAGTGAGGTCGAGAATCGTTGATGCTTCGCCTCTAGGGCTGGCCGATGCATCAAGATAAGCCGAAACATTTTCGCCAAAGTAGTCAACCGACGACTGTGCATCGGTGGCTGCTGGTTGACCGGTGAGGTTGGCGCTAGAAACCGCAAGCGGGCCGGTTTCTTCAAGCAGTGCAAGTGCAATTTTGTGACCTGGAACTCTAAGAGCAACTGTGCCTCGAGTTTCACCGAGGTCCCAGTGCAAACTTGGTTGGCTGCGCAAAATAAGCGTTAGCGCCCCTGGCCAAAATGCGGTTGCAAGTTTTTGGGCAACCTCTGGCACGAATTCGGCGAGCGCCTGCATAGTTGCGGCATCTTTAATTAATACTGGTGGTGGTGATTGGCGATCTCGACCCTTCGCGGCTAAAAGCTTGGCAACAGCCGCTGCCGAAAAGGCATCACAGGCGATTCCGTAAACGGTATCGGTAGGCACAACCACAAGAGCACCTTTGGCAATGGATTGCTTGGCAACGCGCATGCCGGTTAGCAATTCGTCGGCAACTGAGCAGTCAAAGACCTGCGGCATTTTGCCTCCTAGCGAATTGCAGAAACTGCGCGGTCACGCAGATTGAAATCTCGATGGGCTCTGACTTGACGCCACCCATCGGCTTCTAGTATTTCACGCACTGCCTGCGACTGCGGGTCAGCGTGTTCAATTACCAGCGTGCCGCCAGGCTTTACCAGCATTAGCCCGCGTTTAGATATAACACGAATCAGGTCGAGCCCGTCTTTGCCGCTGTAAAGAGCAAGTTTTGGGTCATGAAGGTGAACTTCAGGGTAGATCGGAACCATGTCTTCTGGAATGTAGGGCGGGTTTGAAATGAGAACGTCAACCTGACCAGCTAAATCATCGAATGCTACTGAAAGATCGCCCTGTCGAAGCTCAGCGTCGGGTGCCCAGCGTTCAAAGTTCTTGCGGGTGTAGCCAATGGCGTCATCGCTTAGCTCAACCGCGTAAACCTTGGCATAGGAAACCTCGGTGGCAAGTGACAAAGCAATGGCGCCTGAGCCCGTTGCCAAATCGATTGCAATTGGCTCTGCTAGGGCAACGCTCTTGAGCGCATCAATGGCAAGTTGTGCAACCTGCTCAGTTTCTGGTCTCGGAACAAACACTCCAGGGCCAACGCTTAGCTCAAGATTTCGAAAATAGGCTTTGCCGGTTAGATGCTGAAGTGGCACACGCTCAGCGCGCTTGGCAGCAAGCTCTTCAATGGTGGTTTGCTGTTGCTCCGAGATTGGCTCACCGGTAATGATTTTCACGGCAAGTTCACCGCGACCGCAATTTAGAACATCGGCAACCAGCAATTCGGCATCAGCCTGTGCGCTTTCGATTCCGGCTGCTTCAAATTGAGCAGTCAGCTGGGTTAGCAGCTGCTTGAGTGGCATTGGTTACTTTTCGCCGCCGAGAGCTGCCAAACGCGATTCTTCATCAACCGCAATTGCACTCTGAATAACCGGCTCAAGCGCGCCATCCATGACGGCATCAAGGTTGTATGCCTTGTAGCCGGTGCGGTGATCTGCAATGCGGTTCTCCGGGAAGTTATAGGTGCGAATGCGCTCCGAGCGATCCATGGTGCGCACCTGCGACTTGCGGGCGGCGCTTTGCTCGGCGTCGATTGCCTCTTGTTGAGCGGCTAGTAAACGAGCACGAAGCACGCGCATAGCAGCCTCGCGGTTTTGCAACTGAGACTTTTCGTTCTGCATCGAAACTACGATTCCGGTAGGAATATGAGTGATTCGAACAGCCGAGTCGGTGGTGTTAACGCTCTGACCACCAGGGCCAGATGAGCGGAACACATCGATGCGAATTTCGTTCTGGTTGATTTCAACTTCTTCAGGAGCATCGACTTCTGGGAACACAAGAACGCCGGCTGCAGAAGTGTGAATTCGACCTTGGGTTTCAGTGGCTGGCACACGCTGAACGCGGTGAACGCCACCTTCATATTTCAGGTGAGCCCAAACGCCCTGGCTAGGGTCGCTCGAGTTGCCTTTGATTGCAATCTGAACGTCTTTGTAGCCGCCAAGGTCAGACTCATTCTTATCAAGAATCTCGGTCTTCCAGCCCTTGCTGTTTGCGTACTGAACATACATGCGAAGAAGGTCAGCCGCGAACAGCGCTGATTCAGCACCACCTTCACCGGCCTTAACTTCCATGATCACGTCACGGCCATCATCTGGGTCACGAGGAATCAACAGGCGACGCAACTTTTCGTTGGCATCGTGAAGTTTCTCTTCGATTCCCGGAATCTCAGCGGCGAAGGCTTCGTCTTCTTTGGCAAACTCTTTGGCAGCAGCTAGGTCATCGTTTAGTGCGACAACACCGTTGTAAGCAGCGACAATTGCGTTCAACTCGGCGTAGCGTCGGTTGAGCTTTTTAGCTAGCTGCGGGTTGGTGTGAATTGCTGCGTCTGAAAGTTGTTCTTGCAGAGCGACATGTTCAACCAATAACGGCTGCACTGAGTCAAGCATTTAAGCGGCTTTCTGAGAAGACTTGATTATTCGCCGTCGCTACCAGATGGAACTGGCATTGACTTCTGAACCTGCATCAAGAATTCAACGTTACTTGAGGTCTCTTTTAGGCGGCTAAGAACAAGCTCAAGAGCCTGCTGCTGCTCAAGACCAGCAAGTGCGCGACGAAGCTTCCAAACAATCTTGGTTTCGTCTGGGCTCATCAACATTTCTTCACGACGAGTACCAGAAGCGTTCACGTCAACCGCAGGGAAGATGCGCTTGTCAGCTAGTGAGCGAGACAAACGAAGTTCCATGTTTCCGGTTCCCTTGAACTCTTCGAAGATAACTTCGTCCATCTTTGAACCGGTCTCAACTAGAGCGGTTGCCAAGATGGTCAGCGAGCCGCCATCTTCGATGTTTCGAGCTGCACCAAAGAAGCGCTTTGGTGGGTAAAGTGCTGACGAATCAACACCACCCGACAAAATACGACCAGATGCTGGAGCACTTAAGTTGTAAGCGCGACCCAAACGGGTGATCGAGTCAAGAAGCACGACTACGTCGTGACCTAGCTCAACCAAACGCTTTGCGCGCTCAATGGCAAGCTCGGCAACTGTGGTGTGGTCTTCAGCTGGGCGGTCGAAAGTCGAAGCAATAACTTCACCCTTCACGGTGCGCTGCATGTCAGTAACTTCTTCAGGGCGCTCGTCAACCAAAACCACCATTAGGTGCACTTCTGGGTTGTTGGTAGCAATTGAGTTAGCAATTGCCTGAAGCACCAAAGTCTTACCGGCCTTCGGAGGCGAAACAATCAAACCACGCTGACCCTTACCGATTGGGGCTACCAAGTCGATGATTCGGGTGCTTAGTTTGTTCTGCTCAGTCTCTAGGCGCAAGCGGGTCTGTGGGTAAAGCGGGGTTAGCTTCTGGAAGTCAACACGGTTGGCTGCCTGCTCTTGGGTTAGACCGTTGATTGAGTCAACGCGAACTAGAGCGTTGAATTTCTGGCGACCAACGCCCTCACCTTCGCGAGGCTGGCGAATTGCGCCAACAACTGCGTCACCCTTGCGCAAGCCGTATTTCTTGACCTGACCAAGTGAAACGTAAACGTCGTTTGGCCCAGGAAGGTAGCCGCTGGTGCGAACAAATGCGTAGTTATCAAGAACATCAAGGATGCCCGCTACTGGAACGAGAACATCGTCTTCTGAGATTTCAGGTTCAGCTTCGTCCATGCCGTTGCCACCCTGGCGGCTGCCACGACGGTCACGATCACGGTAACGGTTGCGGTTACGGTTGCGGTTGTTGCCGCCACGACGGTCGTCGTCGAAGTTGCGCTCACGACGCTCACGTGACTCGCCGTTTGAACCTGAGTTGTCGTTCGAGCTCTCGTTTGAGGAGTTCTCGTTAGATGAACCCTCG
>JBDLVP010000063.1:0-4241 GCA_039804705.1 Actinomycetota bacterium | reverse complement strand
GGGCTCAAAGGGTTGAACCTGGAACCAAGTTCTTGTGCGAACTGAAAATCGACGGCCTCGCAATCAACCTGCGTTATCAAAATGGCGTGCTGATATCTGCTGCCACTCGCGGCGATGGGGTAGTGGGTGAAGACGTGACCGCAAATGTAAAGACCATCAAGGGAATTCCTCATCGACTAACCGGTGAAAACCTTCCTGCCATGGTCGAAATTCGTGGCGAGATTTTCTATAACCTCGATGACTTCGCCAAGCTAAATGCCGGTTTGATTGCCGAGGGCAAAGCGCCTTTTGCCAACCCACGAAACTCAGCATCTGGCTCATTGCGTCAAAAAGACTCAACCGTCACTGCCACCAGACCACTCAGAATGCTAGTTCACGGTGTTGGCGCCTGGGCTGACGCACAAGTAGCAAACCAAAGCGACCTCTATGCGCTTCTATCTAGCTGGGGCCTACCAACCTCAAACCGCTATAGCGTGGTTAATTCAGCCGATGCGGTAATCGACTACATCAACAAATACCAAGCGCAACGCCACTCACTCGAACATGAAATCGATGGCGTAGTAATCAAGGTCGATTCACTCGCCAAGCAAAAAGAAATGGGCTCAACCAGCCGAGCACCACGCTGGGCGATCGCCTACAAATACCCGCCAGAGCAGGTAAACACCAAGCTTCTCGACATCAAAATCGGCATTGGCCGCACCGGCCGCGCAACCCCATATGCAGTTCTAGAGCCGGTAAAAGTAGCAGGGTCAGTTGTTGAATTCGCCACCCTTCACAACCAAGACGTAGTCAAAGCCAAAGGTGTTCTGATTGGCGACACCGTAGTACTCAGAAAAGCCGGCGACGTCATTCCAGAAATTCTCGGCCCAGTCATCGACCTTCGAACCGGTGACGAACACGCATTTGTAATGCCAAGTATCTGCCCTGAATGTGGCGCTGCTCTTGAGCCTTCAAGCGAAGGCGATATTGATCTTCGTTGTCAAAACACAGCTAACTGCCCAGCCCAACTTCGCGAGCGCGTTGCATATTTAGGCTCTCGCGGTGTGCTCGACATTGAAGCGCTTGGCTATGTTGCAGCTTGCGCCCTTACTCAGCCAGTTGATCCTTCAACCGCACCACTAAAAACTGAAGCTGACCTATTTGACCTCACTCTCGATGACTTGCTACCTATCAAGGCGTTGGTTCTCGACCCTGACACCGGTTTGCCGAAACTCGATGAATCAGGCAACCCAAAGATTGTTGACTTCTTTAGAAAGAAAGACGGAACTCCAGCCGAGGTTGCACTGAAACTTCTGAAGAACCTCGAAGAAGTAAAGTCACGCCCGCTTTGGCGCTTTCTAGTCGCACTTTCGATTCGCCACGTTGGTCCGGTTGCTGCTCGCTCATTGGCAACCCACTTTGGCTCACTTGATCACATCTTCGAAGCTTCTGAAACTGAACTTTCAGCAGTCGACGGTGTTGGACCAATTTTGGCCAAGTCTCTAACAGACTGGATTCAAGTTGATTGGCACAAAGAGATTCTTGCCAAGTGGAAAGCCGCCGGGGTTCAACTTGAAACTGCAGGTCACGAAGGCCCAGGATCACCACCAGCTGGGGGAGTTTTCGAAGGCATGAGCATTGTTGCCACCGGAAGCCTCAAACAATTCACCCGCGAGCAAATTGAAGAAGCAATCATTCAAGCAGGCGGAAAGGCGGCGTCTAGCGTTTCAAAGAAAACCGCATTCGTGGTTGCTGGCGAAAACGCCGGAAGCAAGCTAGCCAAAGCCGAAGAACTCGGAATCGAAGTTATCGATGAAGATGAGTTCGCAAGACGCCTCACTGCAAGCGCCTAGCAACTAAACTTGTTATAAATCACCAATCGACGGAGACTCATGTCTGAAATTACGCCTGATTTGGTACGTCACCTTGCCGCTCTAGCGCGCATTGAGGTAACCGACGCAGAAGTCGCACAGTTCACCGAGCAGTTGTCGGTAATTGTTGACTCAGTTGCTACCATAAATGCCGCAGTGCAAGGTGATGTTCCAGCTACCAGCCACCCAATTCCGATGGCCAACGTTTATCGCGAAGATGTTGTTGAGCCTTCGTTGACTCAGGAGCAGGCGCTTTCTGGTGCACCTGATTCGGCTCAGGGCCGTTTCAAGGTGAACGCAATCTTGGATGAGGAGTAAACCCATGGCTTACAACGAACTTATTCATAAGAATGCATCTGAACTTGTTGAACTTCTGCAGTCGGGCAAAATTACCTCGGTTGAGTTGACTCAGGCTTTTCTAGATCGCATTGCCGAGGTGAACCCTTTGGTTCACTCGTTCTTGCACGTTTCAACTGAGACAGCCTTGGCTACCGCGGCCGAGGTTGATCGCAAGCGCAAGTCTGGCGAAAAGCTTCACCCATTGGCTGGTTTGCCGATTGCCGTCAAAGACAACATAAACACCACCGATGCACCTACTACTGCTGGTTCAAAGATTCTTGAGGGCTGGATTCCTCAATATGACGCAACCGTGGTTGAGCGCATTCGTGCTGCTGAAATGCCAATTCTTGGCAAGACCAACCTTGACGAATTCGCTATGGGTTCATCGACTGAATACTCAGCGTTTGGTCCGTCACACAACCCATGGGATCTAGATAGAATTCCTGGAGGTTCAGGTGGTGGCTCATCTTCAGCCGTTGGCTCATTCATGGCCCCGATTGCGCTTGGTAGCGACACAGGTGGTTCGATTCGTTTCCCAGCTTCGGTAACCGGAACTGTTGGAATCAAGCCAACCTATGGTGCTGTTTCTCGTTACGGCGTTGTGGCTTTGGCTTCTTCGCTTGACCAGGTTGGCCCAGTGTCTCGTAATGTTCTTGACTCAGCTTTGCTGCAAGACGTTATTGCTGGTCACGACAAGCACGACAGCACCTCGCTGCCAGAGTCACTCGGCTCAATGGCAGATGCTGCCAAGAACCTGGAAGTCAAGGGTCTTCGCGTAGGTGTCATCAAGCAGTTGACTGGTGAGGGTTTCCAAGCGGGTGTTTCTCAGCGTTTCAACGAAGCCATTGAGATCTTGAAGGCTGCTGGCGCTGAAATTGTTGAGGTTGACTGCCCATCATTTGAATACGCTGTTGCTGCTTACTACTTGATTTTGCCTGCAGAGGCTTCGTCGAACCTAGCTCGCTTTGACTCGGTTCGCTTCGGTCTTCGCGTTGAGCCAAAGGGCGGTGGAACCATTGAACAGGTAATGGCGGCCACCCGTGAGGCTGGCTTTGGTCCTGAAGTTAAGCGTCGCATCATCCTTGGCACTTACGCACTTTCAAGCGGTTACTACGATGCTTACTACGGGTCGGCCCAGAAGGTGCGCACCTTGATTCAGCGTGATTTCAACAAGGCATTTGAAGTTGCCGATGTTCTGATTTCGCCAACTGCGCCAACTACTGCTTTCAAGATTGGCGAGAAGGCTGATGACCCATTGGCTATGTACTTGAACGACATCGCGACCATTCCAGCTAACCTTGCGGGAATTCCTGGAATCTCGGTTCCGGTTGGAACCGCGCCAGAAGATGGCTTGCCAGTAGGCGTGCAGTTCTTGGCTCCGGCTCGCGAAGATGCACGTTTGTATCACGTTGGTGCTGCACTTGAGGCACTTCTTGAATCGAAGTGGGGAAAGCGCATGATCGACTTCGCGCCTGAACTAACTGCGAAAGGCTTGGTGAAGTAATGGCTAAAGCAGAACTTATGAGTTATGAAAAGGCTCTAGAGCAGTTTGAAGTTGTGATCGGTCTTGAAGTTCACGTTGAGCTCAACACCAACACCAAGATGTTCTGTGGTTGCGCCAACGTTTTTGGTAACGAGCCAAACACTAACGTTTGCCCTATCTGCCTTGGTTTGCCAGGTTCATTGCCTGCTGTGAACAAACGTGCGGTTGAATCGAGCATTTCGATTGGTTTGGCACTCGGATGCCAAATAGCACCAACTGGCCGCTTTGCTAGAAAGAATTACTTCTATCCTGACTTAGCAAAGAACTTTCAGACCTCGCAATACGACGAGCCAATTGCCTTCGAAGGAACCATCGACATTGAGGTTCCGAGCGGTAACACCTTCACCGTTGCCATTGAGCGTGCTCACATGGAAGAAGACGCTGGCAAGCTGACCCACATGGGTGGAGCAACCGGTCGTATTCACGGTGCTGAGTACTCACTAGTTGACTACAACCGTGCCGGTGTTCCACTGGTTGAGATCGTGACTAAGCCGATTTATGGTGCGGGT
>JBDLVP010000062.1:0-4006 GCA_039804705.1 Actinomycetota bacterium | reverse complement strand
CAATACGCTTACCGATTCGCACGTTAGCAATGCGATCGTGACCTTGACGGTGCAGCGCATTAGCAACAGCTTTACCCTGAGGGTCTAGCAAGTCAGCCTTTGGCATTACCTCGACGATGATTTTTGGCACGGATGAACTCCCGAAATGATGGCTCTAAAGAGCGGATGGAACGCGCGGCGACGTCGGCGAACACCTTTATTTTAGCCGAGAAAACTAGCGCGCACGCAGAGTAACGTTCGGCAATTCAGGGGCTGGAATGTAGCCACCGATTTGGTCGGGGAATTGTGGGAGCCATTGTTGGGTGTTCCACTTTGTGCGCATTTTGACGATTTCGTCGTTGGTGCGGGCGATGAAGTTCCACCACATGACTATTTGTTCTTCGAATGGTTCGCCACCTAGAAGAAGCAGCTTGGTTTGTGGGTCTGCTTGAATTGTTAGCTGGTCGTGTTCGTAGGGGGCTAAATAGATCGCCTGGCCCTGTTTGATTTCTTGGCCGTTGATTGTTGCGTTGCCGGTTAGGGCGAGAATTGCGTGTTCGAAATCAAGGTTCAGAGGGATTGTTGATGCCTGGTTGTTCTCGGATTGAAGCTGGGCGCCGAGTAGAGGCGTGAACAAAGTTGTTGGGGCGGTGTGGCCTTGGTAGGTGCCAGCGAAAAGGTGAAAGTTTATGTTTTCTTCGTTGAAGTTCGGTAGTTCGCTGTGGTGTTCGAAGAACGGCTTTTCGTTTCTTTGGTTTTCAGGCAGGGCAACCCAGAGTTGAACACCGTGCATATTGCCGTTGTATTTGGTTTGGTCTTTGCCAATGCTGAGCTCAGAGTGGGCGATTCCGTTGCCGGCGGTCATTAGGTTTAGTTGGCCAGGTTCAATGTGTTGAATGGTGCCGAGCGAGTCGCGGTGTTCCACTGAGCCTTCGAGAAGCCAGGTTACGGTTTGAAGGCCGGTGTGAGGGTGGGCGGCAACAACCATTGAGTCTTCGATTTGTGGCATTGGGCCAAAGTGATCAACGAAGCACCAAGCGCCAACTTTTCTAATGTGAGCGTGGGGAAGAATTCGGTTCACTGTGATACCCGTGCGGGTGCTGAGCTTGACTGCACGGGGTTCGAGAATCATTGAGTTATGCAACCTCGGTGGTGAGGCGTTCAACAAGTTCTGCATATTTAGCCGAAGTTGCGTTAACAATGTCGGTCGGGAGAACTGGTGGAGTTCCAGTTTGATCCCAATTTTCAGCGAGCCAGTTTCGCACAATTTGTTTGTCGAATGAGTCTTTGCGCTCGCCGCGTTCCCAGGCTGCTTTGCTCCAGAAGCGGCTAGAGTCTGGTGTTAGAACTTCGTCGCCAAGCGTCAACTGGTTAGTTTGAGGGTCAATTCCGAATTCAAACTTGGTGTCAGCCAAAATCAGGCCTGCGTGCTCTGCGAGGTTGCTGGCTTTGGTGAAAACTTCGAGGCTGGCCTTTTTGAGGGCTTCAGCGTTGTCTTTGCCGATTAGGTCAATGACTTGTTCAAAGGTGATGTTCTCGTCGTGTTCGCCCACTGGTGCTTTATAAGCGGGGGTGAAGATTGGCTCAGGCAGTTTGCCGCCGAAGGTGAGGCCTTCTGGCAGAGCAACGCCGCAGATAGTTCCTGTTGCTAGGTAGTCTTTCCAACCTGAACCAGAAATGTAACCGCGAACCACGCACTCAACCGGAAACATCTCGAGTTTCTTGCAGATGGTTCCGCGACCGGTTGCTTCTTGGGGAACTGGAATTTCGTGGCTGACGTGGTTGGCAATTGGCAAGCGGTCGAACCACCAGTTGGTGAGCTCAGTTAGGTATTTGCCTTTGTTCGGAATCTCAGGTTCGAGCACGTGGTCGAATGCGCTCACGCGGTCCGAGGCCACAACCAAAATTAGGTGACTGAAGTTCTCATCGGTTGGTTCGTAGAGATCACGAACTTTGCCAGAGTAAATGTGTTTGAAACCATTGATTTCAAGGGCCATTAGTAAGCAACCTTTTTGGCTATGTCTTTGCGGTAGTGAGAGCCCTCGAGTTCAATCTTTGCGATTGCCTCATAGGCGTGCTTGCGAGCGTGGTGAAAGTCTTTGCCAGTTGCAACAACGCTCAACACGCGACCACCGGTGGCATAAAGGTGCTCGTCGCCGTTATGGTCAGTTTCGATTTTGGTTGCAGCATGGCAAATCTCAATGCCGTTTTCGCTGGTGGCAGACTTTAGCCCGTGAATCTTGCGATCAGGTGCTGCAGTGTCTGGGTAGCCTTCGCTGGCGAGAACAACTGTGATGGCAACATCGCTCATGAACTGAGGCTCAGGCGCGTTGATCAACTGACCGGTTGCAGCCGAGTGAAGCAGGCCAGCTAGCGGAGTTACCAAGCGACGAAGCACGACCTGAGTTTCTGGGTCGCCAAAACGTGCATTGAATTCAATAACGCGAATGCCCCGCTCAGTGACAATCAGACCGCAATAGAGCAAGCCAACGAATGGCTCACCAAGTTTGGCAAGCTCGTCGATGGTTGGCTGGGCAACCGTGCGCTGAACTTCTTCGACGAAGCCGGCTGGCAACCAAGGTAGGGGGCTGTAAGCGCCCATGCCTCCGGTGTTTGGGCCTTCGTCGTTGTCGTAGGCGCGTTTGAAGTCTTGTGCTGGGGTGAGGGGCAAAACGGTTGAGCCGTCGGCCAAAAAGAACAAACTGACTTCTTCGCCAGCTAAAAACTCTTCAACCAAAATACCCATATCAATGAACTTCTTGGCGTGGTCGATTGCGGCCTGGCGATCGCTGGTGACGATTACGCCCTTACCGGCAGCTAGTCCGTCGGCTTTGATCACATATGGTGCACCGAAGTCATCCATTGCCGATTCAACCTCAGCGATGCTCGAGCACTCTCGTGCCATGCCGGTTGGCACATCGGCTGCAGCCATAACTTCTTTGGCGAATGATTTTGAGCCTTCGAGAGCTGCCGCTTTTTGAGAAGGGCCAAACACTGGAATTCCAGCAGCGCGAAGTTCATCGCTAACACCAGCAACCAGCGGAGCCTCTGGGCCAATGATTACCAAACTGATGTCGTTTGCTTTTGCGAATTCGGTAACTACCTGAGGGTCGTTGGCATCGAACTTGGCTGTCGGCACATCTTCAGCGATACCAGCGTTACCTGGTGCGCAAATAATTGAGCTCGCTGGGGTGCCAGTGCGAACAAGAGCTTTAACGATGGCGTGCTCTCGAGCACCCGAACCAAGAACCAAAATCTTCACCCCTCAAGTTTAACGGGCAGAATTAGACACATGGCTCGTCGCAAAATTGATCAGGCAGCAGGTTTAGCCGCTGCCCGCTCGGTAATGGCTGGCGAGGTGCCTCGCGAAAACTCGAACCCAGTGTTTGCCATGGCGGTTCGGTTCTTGCTCGAAGAGCTAGCCGTGCGCATGCCGGGTAACTCGGTTGAGGTTCGAGTTCCACCGCTGATGGCAGTGCAATGCGTGCCTGGGCCGCAGCACCGACGTGGCACCCCAGCCAATGTTGCCGAGTTGAGCCCGCAGGCGTGGTTTGCGCTCG
Organism: Actinomycetota bacterium; assembly: GCA_039804705.1. Taxonomy (GTDB): domain Bacteria; phylum Actinomycetota; class Actinomycetes; order Actinomycetales; family Microbacteriaceae; genus Rhodoluna. The sequence goes on along the minus strand of JBDLVP010000062.1, from coordinate 467 downwards.
CCGTTGGTGAAAAGACTTGGCAAGAGCTTGAGCCGAGCGAAGCAATTGTGAGCGGCACTCGAGCCAGTGAATTCACTCACGTGCTGCCGCTGCTTCGCTAGAGCGCCAAATGTTTTTGAGTTACCTTAGATAAGTGACTGAAACCAAAACCAAACTGCGCATTCGCAAAGCCCCGAAATTCTTGCCGTTTCTGATTACCGGCGGCATTGCTGGTTTGATCACCGGACTAATTCTTAATGCCGTCGCGGTAGATAAGAGTGTAGGTGGGGCGAGCATCCTCGGGTATTTAATCGGTTGGTCAACTGCCGGCGGAGCCGCATTTGGTGTGGTGGCAGCGCTAGTGGTCGAATGGCTTTTTAGCCGTTCCGCTAAAGAGGTTGTAGCAACTAAACTTAAGAAGTAAAGACCGCCCACAAACCCCTGAAATGAGGTTGCTGTGCTTCGTGGCGATGGCCTTCTGAATCACG
>JBDLVP010000061.1:0-5645 GCA_039804705.1 Actinomycetota bacterium | reverse complement strand
CCCAGAATGCGACCGGTCTGTGAGTCAAAAACGACTTTGAGCGTGAGCCGTTTTGAGCCAGGGTAATAGCCAGCGTGATTATTCGGGTGAACATGAATTATTTCGTGAGCAATGTTTGCTGCGATCGCGGATCTTTCACTTAGGCCAGTGATTGCAGCCGCCATACCGAATGCACCAATAATTACAGTGCCTAACGAGTCGTGGGCTTTAACCTCACGCCCGGCAATAACATCGGCTACCAATCGACCGTGGCGGTTTGCGAGGTTGGCAAGCGGAATTAGTGTTTGATTGCCAGTTAGCTGCCCGTGTTTTTCAACTGCATCACCCGCGGCAAATATGTGAGGGTCGCTAGTTCTCTGGTGCTCGTCAACCCACAGGCCGCCAGTCTCACCAATTTTGAGACCAGCTTCGCGAGCAAGAGAGTTGTCTGGGTCGACACCAGCAGCAGTTAGCACTAGGCCTGCAGATAACTTTCTACCGTCAGAAAGTCTCACGTGATTTTTCGTGATTTCAGTTGCTTGACTATTCAACTCAATGTGCACGCCATGTTTCACTAGTCGTTCATGGACCGGCTGGATCATCTCGGGGTCGAATTGGCCAAGAATGCTATTTGAGCGTTGAATGACTGTAACTGGAATGTTCAGGTGGCGAATGTTTTCAGCAAGTTCAATTCCGACAAAACCTGCACCTAGAATTGCCACGCTCTTTGGCTCGGCATTTTCGAGAGCTGCCTTGAGAGCATCGGCATCGGTAACATTTCGAAGGGCTAGCGCATTTTCGATGCCAGGAATATTTAGGTTACGAGGCTTCGCTCCGGTTGATATAACAAGGTAGTCGTAATCGACTTGGTACGTCTCGCCATTTGCGAGGTCAGTAATCGAAACATTGCGATTCTCGCGATCGATTGCAGTTACTTTGCTTTGAACTCTTACGTCGATGCGAAATCGCGACCATAGCGATTGAGGCGTCTGAAGTAAAAGGTGATCGCGGTTGCTAATGACATCACTAACAAAATACGGTAGCCCGCAGTTAGCGTAGCTAACGTGTTCTGCCATTTCAAAAACAGTGATTTCAGCATATTCACTGAGACGACGAAGGCGAGTCGCCGCCGACATACCACCGGCAACTCCGCCGATAATGACAACTTTTAGAGTCATTTCAGGCCAGCGACATAAAGGCTTTTTCAAGCGCAATGCGCTCAGTTTCGCCTGATTCGTTGTTGGCACAGTGGCGCATTCCAGTGCTAATAATTGCGAAACCTGCGCGAGTGAGCGCGGTGCTCGCTGCCGAAAGTTGGTTGAGCAACTCGGTGCAGTCCCTACCCTCATCAAGCATCTTGACGATTCCGCCAATCTGACCCTGCACTCTAACTAAACGATCACGAGCGGCTTTCAATTCTTCTGGGTCGATTTGCATTTTCGCTCCTTCTGGTTGCACTTTGTGGTAGTTTTACTATACCCTAGGGGGTATACGAAAGGATGTTCGTTGAAACGGTTTTTGAAAACAGTCTCTGCACTTCTTGCGGCAATGATTGCCGTAGGCATGCTAGCCAGTTGCAGTCCGGCCAAACCAGTGGACATGAAAGCTATTGCAGCTGTAATTGATGTTAGAACTCCTGCTGAAGTTGCCACTGGGCACTTGCAGGGCTCAGTGAACATCGATATCAGTTCACCTGACTTTGCTTCTCAAATTGACGAACTGGATCACGCAGCAAATTACGTTATCTACTGCCACTCTGGCAATCGAGCCGGCCAAGCAATTTCGTATATGCAAAGTGCTGGTTTCAGCGGAAATCTTGTAAACGCTGGCGGGGTTGATTCGGCCTCGCAACTAACTGGACTCAAAATCACTAACTAAGGAGTAACAAATGTGCCAAAAAGTAACTTGCCGCAAATGCGGCAAAGCCACCTGGTCAGGTTGCGGTCAGCACGTTAGCCAGGTTATGCGCGGCATTCCAAAATCTCAGCAGTGCCAAGGCCACGCGAATGATCCAAAAGAACCTGGATTCTTTGCCAGACTATTCGGTAAGAACTAACCAAAGGAATTTATATGTGCAGCCCTATTAACTGTGAAAAATGCGGCAAAGTAACTTGGACTGGCTGTGGCCAGCACATTGAAGAGGCGCTTGACGGTGTGCCTCAGGCGCAGCTTTGCACCTGTAACAACTAATTAGTTCTTAGCGTCGATTTCGGCGATTAGCGTTTCGATGTGAGCACGAATTTCATCGCGAATCGGGCGAACTGCATCAACGCCTTGACCTGCTGGGTCATCAAGTACCCAGTCGAGGTAGGTCTTTCCTGGGAAATACGGGCAGGCGTCGCCGCAGCCCATGGTGATTACATAATCAGAGTCTTTTACGGCTTCTGGGGTCAAAATCTTTGGTGAGTTGTGGCTAATGTCAATGCCCTCTTCGAGCATGGCTGAAACCGCTGATGGGTTGATCTCATCTTTAGGGGCAGAGCCAGCTGAACGAACTTCAATGCGGTCACCGGCAAGAGCCTGAAGGTAACCAGCTGCCATTTGCGAACGGCCTGCGTTGTGAACGCATACGAAAAGTACAGACGCTTTTTTCTCTGACATTATTTTCTTTCTTTAATTCAAAGGCTATTTAGCCACAAGTTCGGCTGCTAGTTCGAGAACCTTGGCCTTAATTTCATCTCGAATTAACCTGGCTCGAGCCTCGCCCAAAATGCCAAGTTCCTTCGGCTCTGAAATTGGCCACACCTCAATAAAGCCGCGCATGCCTTCAACCGGTGAAACGGTGGCTTCGGTTCCTAGAACGATTACGCGATCAACCTTGGCAATGATTTCAGGGTCGATTGGCTTTGGGAATTCGTTGCCAACCGAGACGTCGATTTCACCAAGGGCTGCAACAGCATCAGCTGCCAGAGCCGGGTTAGGACCAGTGCCAGCGCTATAGACCTGCACGGTGTCGCCAGCGAAGTGGCGCATAAGCGCTGCCGCAGTTTGCGATTTGCCTGCGTTGTGAACGCAAATAAAAAGCACCGAAGCCATGGCTATAGGTTCTGCAATTGCTGGTTAAGGGTGATGCCAACGCCGGTGCGAGGCAAAACCTCTACGCGACCGTTGGCTGAGTTGCGGCGGAATAGCAAGTTTGGAAGGCCCGAGAGCTCAACTGCTTTGACCGAGCGAGGCTCGCCCTCGTCGACAATTGCCACCTTGGTTCCAGCGGTTACATATAGACCAGCTTCAACCACTGTGTCGTCACCGATTGAAATGCCTACACCAGCGTTTGCGCCAAGAAGTGCACGCTTGCCAATTACAACGCGCTCACGGCCACCACCCGAGAGGGTTCCCATGATCGAGGCGCCACCACCAATGTCTGAACCATCGCCAACTACAACACCTTGAGAAATGCGGCCTTCAACCATTGCGGTTCCCAGGGTGCCCGCGTTGAAGTTCACGAAGCCTTCGTGCATCACCGTGGTTCCAGGGGCAAGGTGAGCACCAAGACGAACGCGGTTGGCATCTGCAATGCGAACCTTGTCAGGAACTACGTAGTCAACCAAACGAGGGAATTTGTCGATCGAGTGAACCACAATGCCCTCACGCTGAAGCTGTGGGCGAAGGCGCTCGGCATCGGCCAAGGTCATTGGGCCAAAGTTAGTGAACCCAACAATCGGCAAGTTCGGAATAAGGCCATCCAAGTTAATAGTGTTTGGCTTCACAATAAGTTTTGAAAGCAACTGCAAACGCAAGTAAGCATCGGCGGTTGAGGTGACCGGGGTGGTTAGGTCGATCTCGGTGCGAACCACCTGAACCGAAACATTGCGTCGCTCGTCTTTGCGAACCTGAGCGTCAAGCTCTTTCGGAACTACCCAGAGGGCGTCAGATTTTGGTGCTTCGCCAAGGGTTGGGTTTGGGTACCAAACATCGAGCACACTGCCATCGGCGGCAATGGTTGCAAGGCCGTGGCCCCAAGCTTTTGAGTCAATAAACGCAGAGTTAGTCACGCATCAAGGTTACCAATCGGTAGGCTCTTAAAGGTGTCTGCAGAAACTTTGAACTTATCAACCGATGTGGTTGAAATCACTCGCGCGGTTTGCGACATTGAGTCGGTCTCGGGCAACGAGAAGGCTCTGGCAGATGCCATCGAAACTGCGCTTTCGGGCCACTCACATTTGAGCATCACTCGCGATGGCGATGCCATTGTTGCCAAGACTAATTTGGGTCGAACAACCCGCGTTGTGATCGCAGGCCACATAGACACCGTTCCAGTTGCAAACAACCTGCCAGTTGAACTAATGCACTTCGAGCGCGAACAGGTTTTGTTTGGCCGCGGCACCGTTGATATGAAAGCCGGCATTGCAGTCATGCTCAAGCTGGCAGTTGATTTGGTTGAGCCAAACAGCGACATCACCTGGATCTTCTATGACCACGAAGAAGTCGATGCATCGCTCAACGGCCTTGGTCGCTTGAGCCGCAATCACCCAGAACTTATCAAGGGTGACTTTGCCGTGTTGTGCGAGCCATCGAGTGCCTTGGTCGAGGGTGGCTGCAACGGCACCATGCGCGTTGAACTTCGCACCCGCGGCGTAAAAGCCCACAGTGCCAGACCATGGATGGGCAAGAACGCAATTCACGGCTCTGCCGAAATCTTGAATCGCCTTCTTGCCTATGAGCCTGCCGAGATCGATGTTGACGGTTTGGTTTATCGCGAGAGCCTGAACGCTGTTCTAATCGCAGGTGGAATTGCCACCAACGTGATTCCCGATGAAGCGGTTGTTACCGTGAACTTCAGATTTGCGCCAAGTCGTTCAGTTGCCGCTGCCGAAGCTCACCTGCGCGAGGTTTTCGATGGACTTGAACTTAAGGTGACCGACGCAGCAGCCGGTGCCCGCCCAGGTCTTGACTTGCCAGCGGCCGCAGCATTCGTTGCCGCTACCGGTCTTGAGGCTCGACCGAAATACGGCTGGACCGACGTTGCTCGCTTTAGCGAAATGGGTATTCCTGCCGTGAACTTTGGCCCGGGTGATCCGAGCAAGGCTCACGCCGACGACGAATCCGTTCCGGTTTCTCACATTCACTCTTGCGAGGCAGCACTTCGTAAGTGGCTAACCGCATAGTCGCATGAGTCGGTTACATGCCACCTGGCAACTTTGGTGGGTCAAGGTGCTCGCTGTTTGGGCACTCACTCGAGCAATTGGCACCGCCCTGTTTTTGTGGCTCAGCACGATTCAAGGCCAGAGCTACTGGAACCCAGCTCACCCCGGTTATTTCGACCTGATCAACATTTGGGATGTCGAGTGGTATCACCGTATTTATGACTACGGCTTCGGCGATACGCCAGGTTATTCAACGGTTCTGCCAACTAACCCCGACGGCACGGTTCAGCAAAACGCTTGGGCGTTCATGCCGCTTTTTCCGTTAGTTGTTCGCTTGGTCAACTTGCTCACCGGACTCGACTTCAAGTTCGCGGCTCCTTTGGTTTCAACTCTTGCCAGCTTTGGTCTAGCGCTGGTTCTCTACAAAGTCTTTCGACTCAAGTTCAGCGCGAGTGTTTCGCTCTGGGCCATTTTTTGGTTCGGTGTCTCGGTAGCCTCTACCGTGCTGCAAACCGGTTACGCCGAAAGCCTCGGGTTGCTCTTTCAAGCACTCGCTCTCTACTGGCTTATGCGCCGCCG
>JBDLVP010000060.1:0-7815 GCA_039804705.1 Actinomycetota bacterium | reverse complement strand
AGGGCGAATTGCGACCCGACGCATTACCGATGCAGCATCTCAAAAAGACCCTCACGCGTTTTTAAGTAACCTTGCAAAGACCTATTCGCCAGGAGACAGCGATTTCGCTTGGACTCGACTGACTCTCTGGCGCCAACAGCTTGCCGTTCTGCTGGATCAGCCGCCATATGAAGCTGTGGTGTCGGTTGAAGTTACCGGTGCAGTTGATTCACCTAGCACTGACCTGCTAGCTGCATGGCTTGAACTGACGCTGAAAGTTCCTGTGGTTCTACATCGCAAGGCTCGCGGCAAGGCGGTTCACGGCATTCACGGTGTAAAACTCATTCGCAAATCAGGAACTATTGAGGTTGTTAGAAACGTGCCTGATGTAGCAACGCTGATTCAACCGGGTAACCCATCGCGAGAAATCTCACTTCCTAGAAGAAGCTTGCGCGACTGCCTGTCAGAAGATTTACGTCGACTTGACCCAGACGACGCTTTTGGCAAGGTAATTACTAAGGGTTTCTCGTCGAAGGTGGCTAAGCCAGCAATTACTCCAAAAGGCAAAGCGGCGCCGCGCAATAAGGTCAAATAAAAGTGACTCTCGAGATTCAGCAATTCGCCGACGCCAATAAGGTCAGCGATGCGGTGGCCGATGCCTTTATAGAGCGACTGCTAGAAGTGCTTGTCGAAAAGAGCATTGTTCACGTTGCAATCACCGGAGGAACGGTAGGAATACTTAGCCTCGCGAAAATCGGCAATCACGCGAAACTAGCCCAGGTTGACTTCAATCGAATTCATATTTGGTGGGGCGACGAGAGATTCGTCACAGCCGACAGCAGCGATAGAAACGCAATCCAGGCATATGAGCCATTCCTCGGCAAGATTTCGATCCCTGCCGATAATGTGCACCTCTTTCCGGCTAGCGATGAAGGCTTGAATCTTGAACAGGCTGCAAGTGATTTTGCAGCACAAGTTCTCTTATGTGCAGATGAAACCGAGCTAATTCCGTTCGATGTCATGCTCATGGGCATGGGTCCTGACGGTCACATTGCGTCATTGTTCCCCGGTCATAATGCGCCCGCAGCATCTAAGGCTGTGGTTTTCGAGTCCAACTCGCCAAAACCTCCTTCCGAACGATTGAGTTTCTCATACCAGGCCATCAACTACGCTTCCGAGATTTGGTTCACTGTAGCTGGAGCAGATAAGGCTGCAGCCGTAGCAGATTCTCTGATTAGCCAAACCAGATTGCTACCTGCTGGCAAAGTTGCTGGCACAAAGAAAACTCGCTGGTTTCTCGACGAAGCCGCTTACCAAGAATGAAAAAAATCCCATCCAAATCGGATGGGATTTTTTTTGAAGTCTGTTACTTTGAGCTAGACGCAGTAGCTGCTGCTGCTTCGGCCAAGCGAATTCTACGCTCGCGAATTGCAGTTACTGCCTCTTCAAGAAGCGCTTCTGCCTCTTCATCGGTGCGACGCTCTTTTACATAAGCCAAGTGGGTCTTGTAGGGCTCGTGCTTGGCAATTACCGGAGGGTTTGCCTGATCCATGCCTGCAGGCAAACCACAGTTTGGGCAGTCGATCTGAGCTTGGTTTTCATCCAGCTCGGCAGTGGCTGCGTATTGCACACTGTTGACGTGCCCGTTTGCACAGTAGTAATTGCGGGTGAATCGCTCCGCCTTGAAGCCACGATCTTGTTCACCCATTGGACCAGCCCCGATGCGGGACCCGCGAATTGCGCTTGCGCCTGTGCTCATGCTGACTCCTTAAGCTACAAGGTTGAAACGAGTGAATAGACCGAGAGTAATAATCACTGCGATCCAAACTAAACCGAGAACAATGGTGATTCGGTTGAGGTTCCTCTCAGCCACACCCGATGAACCCATGGTGTTACTTAGGCCGCCGCCGAACATATCAGAAAGGCCGCCACCGCGAGCTTTGTGAAGCAAAATCAACAGGGTTAGCAAAAAGCTAGTGATGGCAAGCAGAACTAGCAGAGCAATTTGGATCGGAGCAAATGGATTCATGATTACCTAAATTATAGAGCGAGGTGTTTTTGGAAGCGAGCAATGCCGCTGAATTCTTCAGCGTCAAGGCTGGCGCCTCCAACTAGCACGCCATCTACTTCAGGGCTTCGCAAGAATCCAGCTACGTTTGCGGCTTTGACTGAACCTCCGTAAAGAATACGAGTTTGCTGAGCAATTGCTTCACCAAATTCGTTCGCAAGTGCTTCACGAATTTTTCCGCAGACGCTGGCAGCTTCTTCAGGAGTTGCGACCTTGCCAGTGCCGATTGCCCAAACTGGTTCGTATGCAATAACGAACTCGCCCAGGGTCTCGTGCCCCGCCAAAGCAGCCAGGGTCTGACGAATCGGGACAGCCGCAGCACCCTCAGACTCAAGTTCATCAAGGGTTTCACCAACGCAAAGTACTGGAACCAAACCGTGTTTGAATGCGGCCGAAGTCTTGGCCTGCACTACCTCATCGGTTTCAGCGTGCATAGTTCTGCGTTCGCTGTGGCCAACAAGTACGTACTTCACGTCAAGCTTGCCCAGGAAAGCGCCAGAGATCTCACCGGTGTATGCACCCGAATCAAACTTAGAAAGATCTTGAGCCCCGAGCCCAAGCTCGTACTTCTCTGCGTCAATTAGGTTCTGAACACTGCGAATGTCAGTAAACGGTGGAAAAACCACTACTTCTGCTGATTTGTAATCGTGTGAAGCGTCTTTCAGAGACCACGCAAGTTTTTGTACCAATGCAATTGCCTGCTGGTGATCCAAGTTCATCTTCCAGTTGCCAGCAATAAGTGCGACACGTTGAGTCATTTGTTAGGCCTCCAAGCCAAGAACACTCAAACCAGGTAGTTCCTTGCCTTCGAGGAACTCAAGGCTGGCACCTCCACCGGTTGAGATGTGTCCGAATTCTGAGTCTGTAAAACCAAGGATGCGCACAGCTGCAGCGGAATCGCCACCGCCAACAACTGAAAGTCCTGAGACTTCAGTGAGTGCCTTGGCAACAGCGCGGGTTCCACCGGCGAACTTGTCGATTTCGAATACGCCCATCGGTCCATTCCAGAAAACAGTTTTGCAAGTCGCAATAACTTCTGCGAAGTGAGCGGCTGAAATTGGGCCAATGTCAAGACCGAGACCCGTTGCACCAAATGGACTTTGCTCAATTGCATCAGATGGAGTAACTGCAACCTCGGCATCTGCGCCAAACTTGCTGGCAACAACGATGTCAGTCGGCAAAACAACTTCAACGCCGAGCTCAGCAGCTCGCTTCAAGTAGTTCTTGCAGGTATCAACCTGGTCAATCTCAAGAAGCGAAGCACCGACTTTGAAGCCCTGTGCGGCCAAGAAGGTAAAAACCATTCCACCGCCGATGAGCAACTTATTTACTGTTGGCAATAGGTGATCGATTACGCCCAGCTTGTCGCTAACTTTTGACCCACCGAGAACAACTGCGTATGGTCGCTCTGGAGTTTTGGTCAACTGAGTAAGAACCTGAAGTTCTTTCTCGATTAGAAGGCCGGCAGCACTAGGAAGCGCATTGGCAAGTTCGTAAACGCTTGCTTGTTTGCGGTGTACTACCCCAAAGCCATCGCTAATAAAGAAGTCACCAAGGTCTGCAAGTTCTGCAGCGAATGCTTCGCGCTCACCTGCGTCTCTACTAGTTTCTGCAGCGTTGAAGCGCAAGTTCTCGAGAACTGCTACTCCTCCGTTGTCAAGAGCTTTTACAGCGCCTTTAGCGTCTGCACCAACGGTATCGTTGGCGAACAAGACTGGCTGCCCTAGCAATTCACCCAAGCGCTTTGCAGCTGGCTCGAGAGAGTATTGAGGGTCAGGGGCGCCATCTGGGCGGCCAAGGTGCGAAATCACAATGACTTTCGCTCCCTGGTCAACCAGGTTCTTGATGGTAGGTAGCGAAGCTACGATGCGACCGTCATCTGTGATGACCGAACCCTTAAGAGGCACGTTGAAGTCGCAACGAATTATTACTCGTTTACCCTGCAAATTAGGTAGAGATGCAAGTGTGCGCAAAGCCATAAGTCTTAGAGCTTGCTTGCTACGAGCTCGGTTAGGTCTACCAAACGGTTTGAGTAACCCCACTCGTTGTCGTACCAGCTGGTGATCTTGACCGTGGTGCCGCCAACAACCTTGACCAAACCGGCATCAAAGATCGACGAGTGTGGGTCAGTAACGATGTCGCTCGAAACGATTTCGTCTTCTGTGTACATCAAGATGCCCTTTAGTGGGCCTTCAGCTGCAGCAGCTTTGTAGGCAGCCTTTATCTCATCGATGGTTACTTCTCTTTTAGAAACCAAAGTTAGGTCGGTAATCGAGCCGGTAGGCACTGGAACGCGAAGTGCGTAACCGTCAAGCTTGCCCTTTAGTTCAGGTAGAACGAGTCCAATTGCCTTTGCAGCACCAGTCGATGAAGGAACGATGTTCAAAGCGGCAGCACGGGCACGACGAAGGTCGCTGTGTGGGCCATCTTGAAGATTCTGGTCAGCAGTGTAAGCGTGAACAGTGGTCATAAGGCCGTTTACGATACCGAATGTGTCGTTGAATACCTTGGCTAGTGGAGCAAGGCAGTTGGTGGTGCATGATGCGTTAGAGATGATGTGGTGGTTCTCTGGCTCGTAAAGGTGTTCGTTTACACCAAGAACGAAGGTTGCGTCTTCACCAGTTGCAGGAGCCGAGATCAAAACCTTCTTGGCGCCAGCTTCGATGTGCTTCTTGGCGTCTTCTGCGTTGGTGAAGCGGCCGGTTGACTCAATAACGATGTCAACGCCAAGTGCGCCCCATCCTAGGTTTGCTGGGTCTCGCTCTGCAAGAACCTTGATGGTCTGGCTTCCAACGATGATGGTGTCCCCTTCAACGCGAACGTCGAATGGCAAGCGACCGGTAACCGAGTCGTACTTCAACAAGTGAGCCAGGCTCTTTGGGTCGCTGAGGTCGTTTACTGCAACAATTTCAAGGTCAGTTCCCTTAGCAAGCGCTGCGCGAAGGTAGTTGCGACCGATACGGCCGAAACCGTTGATTCCGATACGAGTAGCCACGTGGTTCTCCCGAGTGTTGTGCACTAAAAAAGTGCGATTTATTGGTTGGTTTGTTTACTACTTGCCACGCAACGCTGGGTGGAAAAGACTGTTATTAGATTACCAGCAGGCCGACAGTTTGAGCGCGTGCCGCGTCAAATCTAGCTTGTACATCAGGCCAAGAAACAATGTTCCAGTATGCCTTCACGTAGTCTGCCTTGACGTTTTGGTAGTCAAGGTAAAAAGCGTGCTCCCACATGTCGAGCATCAGAAGTGGAATGCTTGCTGGAGCTAAGTTGCCCTGGTGGTCATAAAGCTGCTCAATGATCAGTTTTTGACCAAGGGTGTCCCAGGCCAAAATGTTCCAACCTGAGCCCTGAATACCCATTGCAGAGGCATTGAAGTGAGCAATGAAACCGTCGTATGAGCCAAAAAATTCTTCAATAGCTGCGGCAAGTTCACCAGTTGGCTTGTCGCCACCCTCAGGTGACAAGTTCAACCAGAAAACGCCGTGGTTGATGTGGCCAGCCAGGTTGAAGGCTAAGTCTTTTTGAAGCTTGTTGATGTTCACCAAATTGTTGGTGGCACGAGCTTCTTCCATGGCGTCAAGAGCAGCGTTGGCACCATTTACATATGCCGCGTGGTGCTTGTCGTGATGCAACTCCATGATTCGACCAGAAATGAACGGGGCCAAAGCTCCGTAGTCATAAGTTAGGTCTGGAAGTGTGTATTTGGCCATGATTGCTCCTTAGTTGTACCTAATAAAAATACTAATCGTCTAAACCCTCAGGAATGAAAGCGTCGGTAGCTGGAATACCGAGTTCTGAAGCCTTTTTATCTGCCATTGCCAAGAGTCTGCGAATTCGACCCGCAACGGCATCTTTACTCATCGGAGGCGAAGCCAAGTGCCCCAACTCGTCGAGACTCGCCTGCTTGTGCTGAAGCCTTAGTTGGCCTGCATATCTGAGGTGTTCAGGAATGTCTTCACCAAGAATTTCAAGTGCGCGCTCAACGCGAGCACCAGCAGCTACGGCAGCCTGAGCGGAACGCCGCAAGTTGGCATCGTCAAAATTAGCTAAACGATTAGCAGTAGCCCGCACTTCACGACGCACGCGCAAATCTTCCCATTTAATAACTTGGCTATGTGCACCCATTTGAGTCAGCATGGCTGCAATTGCGTCACCTTCGCGAATAACGACACGAAAGCTATCGCGAACCTCTCGGGCTTTTGCAATAACACCCAAGCGGCGAGCAACACCAACCAGCGCCATTGCGCTCTCGTTTCCAGGAGCAGACACTTCTAGAGAGGCTGATCGACCAGGGTCAGTGACTGAGCCTCGAGCAAGAAAAGCACCGCGCCAAACAGCCTGTGCTTCTGCAATGCTTCCGTTTACCAGGTGAGCTGGCAGGCCGCGCACTGGGCGACCTTTAGTGTCAATTAGGCCTGTTTGCCGTGCTAGCAAATCGCCTTGTTGCAAAACTCGCAAGTGATACTTGCTGTTGCGACGCAACCCGCCTGGCTGCATCATTGAGATTTCGCTATCGATGCCGAAGAGCTCTATTAGATCTTTGCGAATTCTGCGTGCTAATTGGGCAGTGTCAAGTTCAACCTCGACCACAACTTTTCCGCTTACTAAGTGCAAGCCACCGGCGAACCTCAAAATAGCCGATAATTCGGCAACGCGAGTTGCGCTCTTAGTTACCTCAATACGTGCTAGTTCGTCTTTTACCTCTAATGTGAGTGCCATCGCTACTCCCTCCCCAGATCGCGGTGTTTTAGGCTCACCGATACATCTTGCATTTTGCTAAGTCTCGCAGCCAACTGGCGCACCATGGCAACTGATCGGTGCTTGCCGCCAGTGCATCCGATGGCGATAGTTGCGTACCTCTTATTTTCGCTCTGGTACCCGCGTAATACTGGCTGCAGTGCAGCAAAGTAGTTATCTAGGAATTCTTCGGCGCCGGCTTGATTCAAAACATAGTCAGAAACCTGCTCGTCTTCACCAGTAAATGGGCGCAAGTTCTCAACCCAGAACGGGTTTGGCAGGAATCTAGCATCAGAAACCATGTCTGCATCAGCCGGAATTCCGTATTTGAATCCGAAACTCAAAACGGTGATACTCAGTTTCGAAGAGTTCTCCAGACCGAAGCCCTCAGAAATCTTGTTCGATAACTGGTGAATGTTTAAATCTGATGTATCAATAACAACATCGCAAGTTTCGCGAAGACTTACCAGACGGGTTCTCTCAGCGCTAATTCCGTCTAGCAGCGTTCCGTTTCCTTGCAACGGATGCGGGCGACGCACGTTTTCAAATCGCTTGACCAAAGTTGCGTCAGTTGCCTCTAGAAACAGAACCCGAACATCAACAGCGAGCGTGCGAACCTGAGTTACATTACTGAGCAGTTCTTCAAAGAATGATCCGCCGCGAACATCAATCACGGCCGCTAGTTTAGAAATCGGATTCTGTGAGGCTGTGAATAGTTCGGCGATCGTAGGGAGTAACTGTGGTGGCAGGTTATCAACAACGTACCAACCCTGATCCTCCAGAGCGTTTCCGACCGTGCTGCGACCAGCACCTGACATGCCAGTAACAATCAAAAGTTCGGGTTTGCGATTCACAATTTCCATCAGTTTCTAGCCGAAAAATGGCTACCAGAAGTCTATCGAGTTTGGCGACACGCCGAGAAGTAATTTTGAGCTCAACTCAACTCCGAAAATGGTCTAGTCCAGCTTTTGCTCGAGGCTCGCCTTGATATCTGCCGCTAGCGTTGCCCCAATACCAGCAACGTCAGA
>JBDLVP010000059.1:0-3356 GCA_039804705.1 Actinomycetota bacterium | reverse complement strand
CGTCGCAATCCAGGCATCATGATGATTGCCGAAGAATCAACTTCTTGGGGTGGCGTTTCTCGCCCAACCGACACTGGCGGCTTAGGTTACGGCTTCAAGTGGAACATGGGCTGGATGCACGACACCCTTGAGTACATTCAAAAAGACCCAATGTACCGCAAGCACCACCACGGTGAACTGACCTTCTCAATGCTCTACGCATATAACGAGAACTTCGTGCTTCCGATTAGCCACGATGAGGTTGTTCACGGCAAGGGATCATTGCTTTCGAAGATGCCTGGCGACCGCTGGCAGCAACTGGCAAACCTGCGCGCCTATTTGTCGTTTATGTGGGCGCATCCTGGTAAGCAACTCTTGTTTATGGGTAGCGAATTCGGTCAGCTCTCAGAGTGGTCACAAGAGCACGGCCTCGACTGGTGGATTACCGAGCAGCCAAGCCACCAAGCCATTCAGCGCTTGGTAGCGGCCCTGAATCTGGTTTACCAAGACAACCCTGCCCTGTGGCAGCTTGACCATGACTGGCACGGTTTTACTTGGATCGACGGCGGCAACGCAGATGCCAACACGCTCTCGTTCTTGCGCACCGATGAAACTGGCAACACCGTTGCTTGCGTAATCAACTTTGCTGGACAGCCTCACGAAAACTTTGTGCTTGGTTTGCCAAAAGCTGGCGAATGGCTCGAGATATTCAACTCGGATGCCCACGAGTTCGGTGGCTCCGGCGTTGGGAACCAGGGAAAGATTGAGGCTGGTGGTGAAGGTAGCCACGGCCAACCTCACTCGGCTAGCATCACGGTTCCACCACTGGCAGCTGTGTTCTTTAAACCAGCAGCCTCGGCAAGCAAGCCGAAGGCAGTTCGAGCCACGAAGGCAAAAGCTTAGGTTTTAGAACAGCAAATTGGCGAGGCGAATACGCGCTTTGCCAAGTGCTGGTTCTTCACTAGGAACCACCTTGAATAGCTCTAGTAAGTGCTGCTTGAGGGTTTCACGCTCGGCTTTGTCGGCGATTTCGAAGCGATCCAGAATTGCGTTGAAGCTTGCCTCGAAGTGGCCAATAACAGCCAGCGAGTCAGCCTTCTGCATTGCCGATTGAGCATCGCTAACAGCCTGAGCAGTGGTGATTGCCAAGTCGAGGCCTTTGGTGCGGTTCAAAAGCTGAACTTGCGCAAGACCTGCTACCGCCAAAACATCGGCTGGGCTATCAGCCAAAATCGACTGGTATTTCGAAATCGCTGCCTCGTAGTTACCAGCATCGATTAGCTCAAGAGCTTCAAGGTGTTGTGGTGGCAAAGTTGGTTGAGGCTCAAAGTCACCATCAACCTCAGCCTTTCCAACAACGTTGTTGTCTTTGGCTACCGAAATCATGCGGTCGACTACCTGCTTAATTGAGTCTTCGGTTTGATCGCCTGCAAACAGCGCAATTGCTTGCCCCTTGAGAACTGCGGTAACGCTTGGCAGGTGCTGAACTTGAAAGGCTTTGAGCAAATCGGCGGCAGCTGCATCACCGTTTAGGCGAAGCAAAATGACATCGCCGTTACGGCTAAGTACTTCAGTGCTTAGTTTTTGGCTGAGCTTTGTGCTGGCATCCGAGCGGGTGGTGTAAACATCAACCAGCACAGGAATGTGCTCTGACAGAGCTAGAAAGCCCTCAATATTGGTGGCATCCAAGTCGGCAATCAGGCTTGGAACCTTGATCAAACCAGCTTCACTAATGGCAGCTGGCGCAAGTGGCTCTTTTGGTGCAGGGGCAGGCTTACCTAGGTTTGAAAAATCAACGGTGCCGCCAAAGCGAGAATCGAACTGGCTCACTAGAGGCCCTTCACGCTAATTAGTACCTGGGTTGCACCTAGGGTCTGAATGGTTCCCTTGCCGCTAACGCTTGGAACATAGAACAAAAGCATGTCACCGTAAACGGTGCGAATGCCTTTGGTGCTTCCGCGGCCACCATAGAGAAGCTTTTCGTTTCCTTCAACGGTCACCGCGCTGTGCTTTTTCGGTTTGATTGTGTAGGTGTCTGTCATGTACAAAGCAACTAGAGCACCGGAATCGCTGGTGGCTAGAGAAATCACGTTGGCATCACCTAAGTCGTGACCAACTGAGACCGAGGCTTTTTTAAGCTTCGCAATGGTGTCGGCTTGGCTCTTTGAAACCTGCTGGTAGAACGGGTCGCTACTGGTTGAGAACTTCGAGAAGTAGCTGCTGGCATCGCCTTGGTCAATCAGATCGCCGTAGGCTGCTGGAATCAGGCTTGGTTGCACTTTCAAGAACAGCGAGGCCGGATCAACCTCGATTGCACCAACATCAGCTGCTGCTACTGAAGGGAACTTAGAACCGGGAAGTACATCTACCGCGTACCAAACTTTATAGTTTTCACGCGGTGAAGCTTGCTCGAGAACCAGCATTTGAGGCAAGGTCTTGGCATCGTCGCTCGAGGTAACGACCATGGCGCTTCGCGGCCATGTGTGGCTAGACGCAGGCAGGCTGAACTTGATGTTGATATCTGAAATCGAGGTCAGGTTAGCGACTGAACGGCTGTGCGATTGCAACTTGTAGTGGGCAACGCGGGCTTTAAGTGCAGGGCCAGTGAAGCGATCCGACAAGTTGCCTTCGCTCTTGTCTTTATCTGATGCTGCTGCAATCGCAGAAATATCGTGAACAATCTTCTTGATTTGAGGGCCGTTCAAAACTGCCGGGTCATTTTGGTTTAGCGATTCACTCGCCGAAGGAGTCGGGCTCGGAACTGGTGAAATTGAGCAACCAGAAAGTGAAGCAAGAACCAGACCGGTTGCGGCAACCGCAGTGAAGTTACGAATTGAACGTCGACCGCGAACTGCAGCCTGAGACCGTGCACGCTTTGGGCGATACTTCGGACCCTGTGGCGCTTTTGGAGTTCTGCGGCGTGGGCCGCGGTTCTTGCGCATTGTGTAATAGGCCCAAATGTTCAAGATGATTGCGGCAATTAGCACGATTCCCCCACCAATTAACCAAATGTCTGATGCCAGCTGGTCTTTCTTAGCCAACCACGCAACTGTCACCTTGGTTGGTGCGTGTGAGTTACCGCCTGAGCTGATAAGTGCAGCAGAATCAACGCCAGGGTTGACTGCGGTTCGAATTTTCGATTCTTTAGAGGCATCGAAATACCAAAGATCAGAGCCTGCAACCGCGGCAGGAGAGTTCGTGCCAAGTTTTGATGCTGCGACTATCTTGGTGGCTTTGGTGTTGAAATTCAGATAAGTGTAAGAGTCTTCTCCCAGCCAGGCCAACATGTCTGCTTGATTGCCAACTGAAATTTCGTTTACCGGCGTTGCACCTTTAGCCGTGATTTGAGGCTGGCCATCGAACTTGGTGAGCAAGTC
>JBDLVP010000058.1:0-3904 GCA_039804705.1 Actinomycetota bacterium | reverse complement strand
TGATCAAGAGTATAAGCAGTGTTCGCCGAGTCGCGAGGCTTCACACCAAAGATTCTCAAAGTGGCATTTGCAATGGCGTTTATGCTCACAACAATTGGCTTCAAAACAATAGCCAAACCGTAAAGTGGCGGCACCAAAATCAAAGATGCGCGCTCAGGAACCGCAAACGAAATTTGCTTCGGAATCATTTCGCCAAGCAAAACGTGAAGCGATGAAACCAGAACCAACGCAATTGCGAAACTTACGGCTGACTCAACACTTGCACTTAGGCCCAAACCTTCAAGTGGCGCTGATAACAATTCATGAATAGCAGGCTCAGCGATAAGAAGAATTAGTAGCGAACAAACCGTAACTCCTATTTGCGTGGCGGCAAGCATGATTGAAACTTTTTCCATAGCTTTGATGGTGATTTTTGCGGCTTTGCTGCCAGCCTCGGCGCGAGGTTCAATCTGCGCTCGACGAGCCGAAATCAAAGCAAACTCGGCGGCAACGAAATAGCCATTTACCGCAAGCAAAATCACGAACCAAAGCAAGCCGTTTAAAGCATCAGCCATTTGAATCACCGGCCAAATTTTCTGGAATGAATCGAACGCGATCAATGCGGCGGCCATCCATGCGTTCTACCTTGAGCGAACCGCCATCGATTTCAACAACATCACCAACGCTGGGAATCTTGCCCAGGCTATGCATTATGAAACCACCAACGGTTTCGTAGGCGCCGGCATCGGGAATTTTGATTGCCATTTCGGCGAGTTCGTCTGGGCGCATAAGTCCAGGGAACAAAACCGTATCGCCACCACCTCGGCGAACGCCATCGCGTGAGCGGTCATGTTCGTCTTGCAAGTCACCCACGAGTTCTTCAACTAGGTCCTCAAGCGTTACCAAGCCTGCAGTGCCACCGTATTCGTCAACCACTAGAGCAAATTGCAAACCTTTAGATCGAAGTAGCCCCATTAGGGTTTCAAGGCGCATGGTTTCGGGCACGCGTTCGGCGGCTGCCATCAAAGTGTCGACCTTCACCGAAGCGCGTTTTTCGCGAGCGATTGAGGCAGCCTTCTTAACATGAACTACACCAACTACGTCGTCGGTGTCATCTTCGATAACTGGGAATCGCGAATGGCCGGTGGCAATTGTGAGGGCAATCAAATCAGCAGCGCTGGCATCACGAGCAACCACGTGCATTTTTGGTCGAGCAGTCATTACATCTGCCGCAGTGAGTTGAGCCAAACGCAAGGTCTTGGTGATTAGTGTTGCAGTTTGAGCATCAAGCGCTCCTTCGGCTGCAGCTCGACGAATCAGCGATGAAAGTTCTTCAGCGGTGCGGCTTGAACTTAGCTCTTCTTTTGGTTCAATTCCGAACAGGCGAACTACAGAATCACCGACCTTGTTCAGACCCTTGATCATCAGCGAGAAAATCCAAGTGAAAACTAGCTGAAAAACCACAACAAACTTGTTGACCTCGAGTGGCAAAGTTAGAGCTAGTTTTTTAGGAATCAACTCACCAACCAAAGTTGAGAACACTGTGGCTAGAAACATTGCTACTGCTAACGAAACCGCGTGCAGAGAAGCGTGCTCGATGCCGATTTGACCAAGTGGTGCAGAAAGCAAATTGGTAAGCGCCGGCTCAGCCAAGAAACCGGTGATCATGGTTGTTAGCGTGATGCCCAATTGCGCGCCTGAAAGGTGCGTGCTGGTCTTTTTGAGAGCTCGAATTGAGTTACTAAGGCCACGTTCGCCGCGAGCCTGGCGGGCTTCTAGGTCAGAACGCTCGAGGTTAACCATCGAGAATTCGCTTGCCACGAAAAGCCCAGTTCCGAGTGTGAGTAAAACGCCCACTGCGAGCATTAGCCAATCATTCATCAGCGGCTAATCACCAGCTTGGGTTTGCAACAACTATCAGAACCGTCCATAACTAGGCATAAGCATACCTTTTATCAGTGAAACCGAAGGTTTAAGACATCTGCGAGGGGTAGGCTTAAGACGCTCATTGAACGAACAATGTGAACTTTTGAGGTGATCTCTTGTCAACCGGCCTAAGCGACAATGAATACGGTGCCAACGAATGGCTCGTAGAAGAAATGTATGCACAATGGAAACAAAATCCAGATGCGGTTGATCGGGCCTGGTGGCCCATCCTAGAAAACTTTCACAGCTCACAGGGCGCTGCTACCCCAGCACCGGAAACTTCAACAACTGTTGCGCCAACTGCGACTGAGACGTTAACCCCAGCTCCAGAAGTTCAAGATCCAGCAGCCCCAATTGTGGCTCGCACCACCCGCGTAGAGCCAAAGGCCGCGCCAATTCCAGCTCAAGCACCAATAACCTCGGCAATCGACATTGTGGCTGAAGCTGCCGAAGACGAAGCTCAAGACCAGGTCGAAATTCTCAAGGGAATGTCGAAGGCATTGGCTACCAACATGGATGCCTCGATACAGGTTCCAACCGCAACAAGTGTGCGCACCGTTCCTGCCAAATTGATGATTGATAACCGCATTGTCATCAACAGCCACTTGGGTCGCACCCGAGGCGGCAAGGTTTCGTTCACGCACATTATTGGTTACGCGATTATTCGCGCACTCAAAGAATTCCCAAGCCAAAACGTGTTCTACCAAGAGCAAGATGGCAAACCGGCCATCGTGCACGCAGCCAACATCAACTTTGGTTTGGCAATCGACATTCCAAAGCCAGATGGCAGCCGTTCACTTTTGGTTCCAAACATTAAGCGTGCCCAGCGCCTGAACTTCGCTGAGTTCCTTTCGGCTTACGAAGACGTGGTTAAGCGAGCTCGCGACAACAAGCTAACCGCCGGTGATTTTGCTGGCACCACCATTTCGCTTACCAACCCAGGTGGAATCGGAACTGTTCACTCGGTTCCTCGTCTAATGCCAGGTCAGGGTTCGATCATTGGTGCTGGTGCACTTGACTACCCTGCCGAATTCCAGGGCATGAGCGAGGCTCACCTTGCGCGCCTAGGTGTTGGCAAGACCATAACTTTGACCTCAACCTATGACCACCGTGTGATTCAAGGTGCAGGTTCTGGCGAATTCTTGAAGAAGGTTAACGAGTTGCTTCTCGGCGAGCGCAACTTCTACCAAGACCTTTTCAGCGACCTTCGCATTCCTTATGAGCCTGTTAAGTGGGTTGCCGACTTCGAGAGCGACGATAACGACGACCGCTCGAAGGCTGCTCGTATTCAAGAGCTAATCAACGCCTACCGTGTGCGCGGTCACCTAATGGCCGACACTGACCCACTTGAGTACCGCCAGCGTTCACACCCTGACCTTGACATTTTGACCCACCACTTGAGCCTCTGGGATCTTGACCGTCAGTTCAAGACCGGTGGTTTCGGCGGCAAGGCGAAAATGCCGTTCCGCGACATCTACAAGATCTTGCGCGACAGCTACTGCCGCACTGTTGGCGTTGAATACATGCACATTCAAGACCCAGCCCAGCGCAAGTGGTTCCAAGACAAACTTGAGCGCCCATATGCCAAGCCAACCGGCGAAGAGCAAATGCGCATTCTTGAGCGTTTGAACGAAGCTGAAGCATTCGAAACCTTCTTGCAGACCAAGTTCGTTGGCCAAAAGCGCTTCTCGCTTGAGGGCGGCGAATCAGCGATTGCATTCCTAGATGAGGTTTTGCAGTCAGCAGCTAATGCCAGCTTGCAAGAAGTTGCAATTGGCATGGCCCACCGCGGTCGCCTCAACATTTTGACCAACATCGCTGGCAAAACCTATGGGCAGGTTTTCAAGGAGTTCGAAGGTAACGCCGATACCAAGACCGTTCAAGGTTCTGGAGACGTGAAGTATCACCTGGGAACCAAGGGCACTTTCAAAAGTGCAGAGGGAAACGAGGTCAAGGTTTCACTTGCAGCTAACCCTTCGCACCTTGAAGCTGTGAACCC
>JBDLVP010000057.1:0-6572 GCA_039804705.1 Actinomycetota bacterium | reverse complement strand
TCTAATGCTGTCAAGCAAGCGAGTCTTACCGTGGTCAACGTGACCCATAACAGTAACCACTGGTGGGCGTGCTTCTAGGTCTTCGTCGTCTTCTTCGAATTCGGTCGAAATGTCTAGGCCGAAGCTGTCGAATAGTTCGCGTTCTTCATCATCTGCTGAAACAACTTCGATCTTGTAACCGAGCTCTTGACCCAAGATTGCAAAGGTGTCTTCGTCAAGCGAGGTGGTAGCGGTTGCCATTTGGCCCAAGTGGAACAAAACGGTAATCAGCTGACCTGCATTGGCATCGATCTTGTCGGCGAAGTCTTGAATTGACGAACCACGACGCAAGCGAATAACGGTGCTTCCGTCGCCGCGAGGTACTAGTGCGCCACCAAGGCTTGGGGCATTGCTTCTCTGTTCGAATTCTTCGCGTTTCGCGCGCTTTGACTTGCGGGCCTTGCTTGCACCCTTTGAGCCACCCTTACCGAAAGCACCTGCGGTACCCGAACCGGTTCCGCGGCCACCACGAGCTGGACCACCCGGACGAGGCGCACCGAAGCCACCTGCACCGGCACCAGCGCCTGGAGCGCCGCCACCGAAACCTGGTCGTGGGCCACCAAAACCAGGGCGTCCTGGAGCACCGCCGGCACCTGCCGGACGAGGGGCTCCACCTGGACGACCTGGGCCGCCAGCACCTGCTGGACGACCTGGACCGCCTGGGCGACCAGCCCCAGCTGGGCGAGGCCCACCTGGACGGTTGCCCATGCCCTGTGAAGGTGCGAATGGGTTGTTGCCTGGGCGTGAGATTGGGCGCGGAATGCCCATGCCCTGAGCTGAAGCGAACGGGTTGTTCCCCGGACGAGGAATGCCTGCTGCGCCTGCAGCTGGAGCTGCCGGTGCAGAACCAGCAGGTGATGAAGGAGCAGATCCTGCAGTTGCAGGAGCGCTTGGCGAAGCCTTTGGAGCAGCAGCCTTCGGAGCAGTTGGCGCTTCGGCAGCAGGAGCTACTGATGCTTCAGGCGCCTTAGGTGCAGCCGGTGAAGGTGCTGATGGGCTTGCTGCAGCAGTTGCTGCTGGCGCTGACTCGGCTGCCGGAGCTGCCTTTGGTGCAGCCGCTGGCTTTGCCTCAGCAGGCTTTGCGTCTGGGAATGCCGCACGAAGTTTTTTCGCTACTGGCGGTGAGATGGTTGACGAACCGCTTTTTACGAATTCGCCTAATTCTTTTAGTTTTGCCAAAGCATCGTTGGTATCAATACCAAGATCTTTTGCTATGTCGTAGACACGTGGTAATCCAGCCACTTTTTTTCTCCTGTCCGGGTCCAACCCCGGTCAGGGCAGGACTTTAAAGCTGTTGGGCACTCATTTCGAGCTGCTCATTTGTTTGCCAACATCATTTCTGCCTGTTCTATGTATTTAGCTAAAGCTGAAACATCAATTTCTTGAGATTTGCGGAATCCTCGATTGAAAGATTTTCGCGTCACTGCAAGCAAAAGACATTCGCGATTGACGTGAAGCCAAGCTCCGCGACCAGAATTTACTGCTTTTTCGTCAACCTGCAAAATTTGGTTTTGCAGAGTGATTCGAAGCAATTCTGAGCGAAAAGCTTGCTGGCGGCAGCCAACGCAAGTTCTTACGGGTTTCATTCTAACCCCTGCCCCATCAAAGTGACTAGGAATACGTGGTTAGTCGTCGCCCATGACGCTGTCAGGCTGAACATCGATCTTGGCGCCGGTAAGGCGAGCCGCCAATCGAACGTTTTGACCTTCTTTGCCGATGGCAAGTGACAGCTGAAAGTCAGGAACTAGCGCGCGAACGTGCTTGGTTGCCGCATCCAGCATGAAAGCGCTGCTTACCTTGGCTGGCGAAAGAGCCTGCGCAACGAAGCTCGGAAGATCTTCGCTGTAGTCAACGATGTCGATTTTTTCGTCGTTTAGTTCAGCGGTAACAGCCCGAACTCGCTGGCCTAGTTCACCAATGCAAGAACCTTTGGCATTTACGCCAGGCTTTAGTGCGCGCACTGCGATCTTGGTGCGGTGACCGGCTTCGCGGGCAACCTGAACGATTTCAACATCACCATTTGCGATTTCTGGAACTTCAAACGAGAACAACTTGCGAACCAACGATGGGTGGGAGCGCGAAACGGTAACGATTGGGCCACCGCGCAAACCGCGGGCTACCTTGGTCACATAAAAACGCATGCGCTTACCGTGTGAGTAATCTTCGCCAGGAACTTGCTCGCTGTCAGGAAGCATGGCCTCAACTGCACCTAGGTTTACATAAACCAAGTAAGGCTTTGGACCCTGCTCAATGACACCGGTAACGATGTCTTCTTCTTTGCCCTTGAACTCTCCAAGAGTTACTTCGTCGTTGATTTCACGAAGGCGCTGGGCAATTACCTGCTTAGCAGAGTAAGCCGCAATGCGACCAAAGTTTTCAGGGGTAGCTTCGGTTTCAGCACTGGTTGATTCGCCTTCTTCGTTCAAAACTGGAACGAAAATCGAAACCAAACCGGTCTTCTGGTCTACCTCGGCACGAGCTGGGTCGTGGTTTCCGACGTGCTTGTGGTACGCGGCAACAATGGCAGCTTCGATGATGTCAATAAGTTCTGCAAATGGAATTTCTTTTTCGGTTGCGACTTCTCGCAGTTGTCTCAAATCGATGTCCATGACACTCTCTGTTCTGTTAAGTTGTGTGCGTATTCACTTTTGGGTAGAGCCGAACTAGAAATCTAGAACAAATCTGTAACCGAGTCTAGCGTTACCGCTTTTCGCTCAGCGGTGCGGCGATTCCAAACTTCGACCTCGCCGTTTTCTAGACCCTTACCGCAAACGATCACGTTTGGAACGCCAATCAACTCGGCATCTGAGAACTTCACACCCGGGCTAGCCTTGCGGTCATCCAAGATTACGGTCAAGCCTTTGACCTCAAGCTTTGCGGTTAGCGCTTCAGCGGCCTCGAAAACTGAGTCGTCTTTGCCAGCGGCAACAACGTAAACGTCGGCAGGTGAAACAGCCTCAGGCCATACCAAGCCCTTTTCGTCTCGGTTTGCTTCAGCCAAAACAGCAAGGATGCGCGTCACACCAATTCCATATGAACCCATGGTGACGGTGACCAATTTGCCGTTTTCATCGAGAACTTTGAGTTCCAGCGCTTCAGCGTATTTGCGACCAAGTTGGAACACGTGGCCGATTTCAATTCCACGAGCAAGCTCTAGCGGGCCAGAGCCGTCTGGGGCTTGGTCGCCAGCCCGAACCTCGGCAATATCAGCAATGCCATCGGCTTCAAAATCGCGACCGTAAACCAAGTCGAAAATGTGCTTTTCTGACTGGTTTGCGCCGCTGATCCAGCTGGTGCCGCTAACTACGCGAGGGTCGACCAGGTAACGAATGCCTGAGGTTGACTCGAGTCCGAGAACCTTCTTGAAGGTGCCGCCATCTAGTGATACTGGGCCGATGTAACCCTTGATAAGTTCTGGGTGAGCTGCAAAATCTGCATCGCTTGCAGGCTCTACCTCGTTAGGTGAGAATGCAGCTTCGGCGCGTTTGGCATCAACTTCGCGGTCTCCCGGAACTGCAACCACCACGAGTGATCTTTTGCCATCTGGAGCCTTCAGAGCAAGCACCACGTTCTTTAGTGTGTCTGAAGCGCTGTAGCTGTCGCCGGCAACCTCAACGAGTTTTTCAATTGTTGCGGCGTTAGGGGTTTCGCGCACGTTTGCCGCAGGCTTTGCTGAGAAATCTTGCACTGCCGGAGCAGGAGTCTTCACTGCCTCAACGTTGGCGGCGTAGCCACCAGCAGAGCGCACGAAGGTATCTTCGCCAATTGGTGAAGGCGATAGGAACTCTTCTGAAGCTGAGCCACCCATGGCACCAGCGTCTGCCTTTACGATGACGTATTCAACGCCCAAGCGAGTGAAAATGCGCTCGTAGGCATCGCGTTGAGCCTGGTAAGAAGCTGCTAAACCTTCGTCGGTTACGTCAAATGAATAGGCGTCTTTCATCACGAATTCGCGACCGCGCAAAAGACCGGCACGAGGCCTTGCTTCATCGCGGTATTTGTTTTGAATTTGATACAAAGTGACAGGCAAATCTTTGTAACTTGAGTAAAGATCTTTTACCAAAAGGGTAAACATTTCTTCGTGAGTTGGAGCCAAAAGATAATCAGCTTTTTTGCGGTCTTGAAGACGGAACAGGTTATCGCCGTATTCGTTCCAGCGACCGGTAGCTTCATAAGGCTCGCGAGGCAAAAGAGCAGGGAAAAAGACTTCTTGGGCGCCAGCGGCTGCCATTTCTTCGCGAACTACTTTTTCAATCTTGGCCTTTACTGCCAAGCCGAGCGGTAGCCAAGTGTAGATTCCTGGGGCTGCGCGACGAATGTATCCGGCGCGAAGCAATAGTTTGTGGCTGGCGACTTCAGCTTCGGCTGGGTCTTCGCGCAAAGTGCGCAAGAAAAGGCTAGATAGGCGAATTGGCATAACCGTAAGTTTAGCCGAGGGTTTGACTTACTTGTCTGCTACCAAAACCTGTGGGCTGCCAACCAAGGTTGGGTCCATCTCGGCAGCCATTCGATTTGCCTCTTCAATCAAGGTGGCAACAATTTCGCTTTCAGGCACAGTCTTGATGACTTCGCCCTTTACGAAGATCTGCCCCTTGCCGTTTCCTGAGGCAACACCAAGGTCTGCTTCACGTGCTTCACCTGGGCCGTTAACTACACAACCCATAACGGCAACCCGAAGTGGCACGGTCATTTTTTCAAGACCAGCTGTGACATCGTTTGCAAGTTGGTAAACATCTACTTGAGCGCGACCGCAGCTTGGGCAAGACACGATTTCTAGCTTGCGTGGTCTTAGGTTCAACGACTCAAGAATCTGGCTACCAACCTTGATTTCTTGGGCAGGCGGAGCAGAAAGCGAAACGCGAATGGTGTCTCCGATGCCCTGTGCCAAAAGTGAGCCGAACGCTACCGAAGACTTGATGGTTCCCTGGAACTCAGGGCCCGCCTCGGTAACACCTAGGTGCAGCGGCCAGTCGCCGCGCTCAGCCAAAAGTTGGTAGGCACGAACCATGACAACCGGGTCGTTGTGCTTTACCGAGATCTTGAAATCGTGAAAGTCGTGTTCTTCGAACAGGCTGGCTTCCCAGACTGCAGATTCGACCAAAGCCTCAGGAGTAGCCTTGCCGTATTTTTGCAATAGTCGTGGGTCTAGCGAGCCGGCATTTACACCAATGCGAATCGAAACACCGGCAGCTTTAGCGGCCTTGGCAATTGCCCCAACCTGGTCATCGAACTGGCGAATATTTCCTGGGTTTACGCGAACGGCGCCGCAACCGGCATCGATTGCTTGAAAAACATATTTTGGCTGAAAGTGAATGTCTGCAATTACTGGAATCTGAGACTTCTTGGCGATGATGTGAAGTACGTCGGCGTCGTCTTGGCTTGGGCAAGCAACGCGAACAATGTCGCAACCGCTGGCAGTTAGCTCGGCAATCTGCTGCAAGGTTCCATTGATGTCAGTGGTCTTGGTGGTGGTCATTGACTGAACCGAGATTGGAGCATCGCCTCCAACTGCAACTTTTCCGACCATGATCTGGCGGGTCTTGCGACGAGGGCTCAACACCGGAGGCGGAGTCTTCGGCAAACCTAGGTTGATTGCAGCCACGATGTGCTCACTTTCTCAGGTGCTTATTGCCTCAAGTCTAAAACCTTGAAACGCGCTCTAGCCCAAACGAATCGGATTCACGATGTCGGCGGCAATAATTACCACGCTCATGGCAACCAAAACCACCCACATCACCAAGGTCAAAGGGGTCATCATTGCGGTATCAACTGGCCCTGGGTCTTTTCTTTTGAACAGCTTGAAACTAAATCGCTTGATGGCCTCATAAATTCCAGAAAGAACGTGACCGCCATCTAGTGGCAAAAGCGGAATCAGATTGAAAACAAAGAGAGCAAAGTTCAATGAGCTCAACATCAACAGCCCAGAACCAAGTTTGTCTAGCCAGGTGAGAGTCTGGTTGGTTGCTACTTGCCCAGCAATTTGCCCAACTCCAACAATCGAAACTGGGCTATCGAGTGCTCGTGCTTTGCCATTGAAAGCAGTAGTTGCAACGTCGTAGAGCTGTTTCGGCAGGTTGGCAACTAGGCCGAAGGTTTGGCCAAGAGTCGAGCCGATACTGGCAAAGGTTTGATCTGCCGGCAGCGCCATGCGTTCAGTTGCCACTCGAACCCCGAGCCAAACCTTCGGTGCAGTCAAAACGTTTCCGGCTGAATCTTTGCTAGGTAGCTGGGTTTTTGGGTCATAGATTGCTGCCGGTGCCTGAATTGGCGTAACCAAAATAGTTTGGATTTTACCCTTGCGCTCAATTTTCAAGCTCAAGGTTTTGCCAGCAGATTTGCTCAAAATCGGGTCTACCTGAGCCCAGGTGCTGATTGGTTTTGCGTCGATTCCCAAAATGCGGTCATTGGCTTGTAGTCCAGCTGCTTTTGCAGGCGAAACGACATCGTTTGCGCCACAAACAGAAGGTGTTGCCGGTGCGGGAATGCACTCTGAAACTGCCGCGAGGCGATTCGAAAACTGTTGGGTACCAATA
>JBDLVP010000056.1:0-4478 GCA_039804705.1 Actinomycetota bacterium | reverse complement strand
CGCTAAACACCGCTATCGGACTGCAAAACGGATGGCGCAACGCGCAGGCTTCATTGCTTGCACCAACCGGAACCATCGGCTTCATGATGGACTGTAACACCACTGGTATCGAGCCTGACTTCTCATTGGTGAAGTACAAGAAGCTATCAACCGGTGGCTCAATGCAGATTGTGAACCAGACCATTCCGTTCGCTTTGCACAAGCTTGGCTACTCGCAGGAGACCATCGAGGCAATCATTGACCACATCAGCCAGCACGGCCACGTGGTAGACGCTCCTGGTCTAAAGACCGAGCACTACGCAATCTTCGACACCGCAGTTGGTATTCGTGCAATCGAGCCTATGGGTCACGTTCGCATGATGGCTGCAGTTCAGCCATTCCTTTCAGGTGCGATCTCAAAGACCGTAAACATGCCTGAAACTGCAACCAAAGAAGAAATCGCAGACGTTTACTTCCAAGGTTGGAAGCTAGGCCTAAAGGCACTTGCTATCTACCGCGACAACTGCAAGGTTGGTCAGCCTCTTAGCGACGCTAAGGCAAAGACCCCAGCCAAGGCAGTTGAAGTTGCTGAGACTGCTGGTCTTTCTCACCCAGTTCGCAAGCGTCTTCCTAAGTCACGCCCATCACAGACCACTTCGTTCACCGTTGCAGGCGCTGAAGGCTACCTAACCGCAGGTACCTACCCTGATGGCGGAATTGGCGAGGTATTCATCAAGCTTGGTAAGCAGGGTTCAACTCTCGCCGGAGTAATGGATGCCTTCTCGATCGCAGTTTCGATCGGCTTGCAGTACGGCGTTCCACTAGAGAGCTACGTCAAGAAGTTCATCAACGTATCGTTCGAGCCTGCTGGTTTGACCGACGACAAAGATGTTCGCATGGCGAAGTCACTCATGGACTACATCTTCCGTCGCCTAGCTCTTGACTATCTACCAGTTGAGACCCGCACCGCAATGGGTGTTCAGAGCACCGAAGAGCGCTCAGCAGCACTTGACAGCGCGTCTTACGGTTCAGCATCAGCATCAGCACCAGTTGCAGTAGTTGCAGCTCCGGTTGTTGAGGTTGTCGAAGCCCCAAAAGCTGAGGCAGCTGCGGCTGCAGCAGTTGCGGTTGAAATCACCCCAAAGCGTGAAGTTCACTCTTCAGCAGAGCTATTCGAATTGCTTCAGGGCAAAGAGTCAGATGCACCGCTTTGCTTCAACTGTGGAATCAAGATGCGCCCATCGGGTTCATGCCACGTGTGTGAAGGTTGTGGCTCAACCTCTGGTTGCAGCTAACCAATAAAGTGAAAAGGGTCGAGGCTTGCGCCTCGGCCCTTTTACTTTGGGTAACCTTGAAGCATGCTCTATCGCGCTTTGTTCAAACTATTCTTTGTCAGACTTGACCCGGAGTTCGTGCACTATTGCGCAGCATATGCCATGCGAATTGCTAAGGCCCTTGGCATCACGAGCATCGGCAAGCTCACCCCGGCTGATACCCAACAGGTGAAAGCGCTAGGTCTAACATTTGACGGCCCATTCGGTTTGGCTGCTGGCTTTGATAAAAATGCCGTGATGGTTCGCCCACTTGGTGATCTTGGGTTTTCACACATTGAAATTGGCACCGTAACCGGGCTTGCCCAACCTGGAAATCCTAAAAAGCGCTTGTTTCGACTAACTAAAGATCGCGCTCTTATCAACCGCATGGGCTTCAATAACCAAGGTGCAGAAGTTGTCGCATCCAGACTCGGTCACTTGCGCGCTAAATACGGAACTGATCTACCGATCATTGGTGTGAACATCGGCAAGAGTAAAGTCACCCCGGTTGAAGAGGCGGTTTACGACTACCGCCTGAGTGCGAAACTGCTGGCTCCATTCGCTGACTACCTCGCCGTCAATGTTTCTTCACCAAATACCCCTGGGTTGCGATCGCTGCAGTCCGTCGAGGCGCTCAGACCAATTTTGAAAGGTGTTATCTCAGAATCTCTTGGTCTGCCGGTTTTGGTAAAGATTGCACCAGATTTGGCAGATGCCGATGTTCTCGCCGTTGCTGATTTGGCGCTTGAATTGAATCTTGCAGGTGTGATTGCTACCAACACGACTATTAGCCGTGAAGGGCTAGCAACCGACGCCGCCACAGTCGCTGAAATCGGCGATGGCGGATTATCTGGTGCTCCGCTCAAAGCTAGGTCACTTCAGGTTCTTGAGCTGCTCAGCAAGCGCCTAGGCAAGAAGGCCATTGTGATTTCGGTCGGTGGGGTAGAGACCCGCGCAGAAATGCAAGAGCGTCTCGACGCTGGCGCCACTCTGGTTCAGGGATACACCGGCTTTGTTTACGAAGGGCCGCTCTGGGCCCGCAAACTAAATCGCGAAGCTAAATAATCTAACTTAAAGCGAAACCCCACCAGGTTGCTGGCGGGGTTTCGAAGTTTTTGCTCTTTAGAGGGCGTTAACCTTCTTGGCGATAGCTGACTTCTTGTTAGCTGCATTGTTTGAGTGAAGTACACCCTTTGATACAGCCTTGTCTAGCTTCTTACCTGCGATAACCAAAGCTGCTGCAGCTGCGGTCTTGTCTCCGGCTGCTACTGCTTCGCGAACTGCGCGAACGGCAGTCTTTAGCTCGCTCTTTACAGCCTTGTTGCGCTCGGTTGCCTTTAGGTTGGTACCAATGCGCTTGATCTGTGACTTGATGTTTGCCATGTTTCACTTTCTGGGGGTGTCAAACTCAGGCGAGTTCAACTATGAAAAGTTTGTTTGGGGTTGTTGGTGGAGACACTCACCTATTACCAAGCCAAAAGCCTACCATTTAGCGCGCCATCGGGCAACCATCAACGCTGGTATGCGAGAATATTCAAGTTGCGTTCGCAACCGAAACATTTCAGCCAGAGGTAGAAGTTGTCGCCACGCGCCACCACCAGACTTGAACCGTCGAAAACCGACCCTAAGTTCATTCGCAACTTCTGCATCATTGCGCACATTGACCACGGCAAGTCAACCCTTGCCGACCGCATGCTTCAGCTCACCGGCGTGGTCGATGCTCGTTCGATGCGAGCACAGTACCTAGACCGCATGGATATTGAGCGCGAGCGCGGTATCACCATCAAATCCCAGGCAGTTCGCATGCCTTGGGAATTTGAAAATCAGGTGTATGCGCTAAACATGATTGACACTCCTGGTCACGTTGACTTCACATATGAGGTTTCCCGTTCTCTAGCAGCTTGTGAAGGCGCAATCTTGCTGGTTGATGCCGCTCAAGGAATTGAAGCTCAAACCTTGGCGAACCTTTACTTGGCAATGGAAAACGATCTTGAAATCATTCCAGTGCTAAACAAAATCGACCTTCCGGCTGCACAGCCTGAAAAATATGCTGAAGAAATTGCGGCACTGATTGGCTGCGACCCAAACTCAATTTTGAAGGTCTCAGGAAAAACCGGCGCTGGCGTAGGTGAATTGCTAGACCGAATCGTGGGAACGGTTCCGGCTCCAGTTGGCGACCCTAATGCACCAGCCCGCGCAATGATTTTTGACTCGGTCTACGACGCTTATCGCGGTGTTGTCACCTATGTTCGAATGATCGACGGCAAGTTGAGCCCGCGCGAAAAAATTCAGATGATGTCGACCAAGGCGGTTCACGAAGCGCTTGAGATTGGTGTTTCATCGCCTGAGCCAGAGCCAACCAAAGGCCTTGGTGTCGGCGAAGTGGGTTACCTAATTACCGGCGTAAAAGATGTTCGCCAGTCGAAGGTTGGCGACACCGTAACTGTTCAGGCAAAACCAGCAACCGTGGCCCTCAAAGGCTATAAAGAGCCGCTGCCAATGGTTTACTCGGGTATTTACCCAATCGATGGCAGCGATTACCCGGTTCTTCGCGAATCCCTAGACAAGCTAAAACTTTCAGATGCTGCCTTGGTTTACGAACCAGAAACCTCAGTTGCTCTCGGATTCGGCTTCCGCTGTGGCTTCTTGGGCCTTTTACACCTTGAAATTATTACCGAACGTCTCGAGCGCGAATTCAACCTTGACCTAATCGCTACCGCTCCTTCGGTGGTTTACGAGGTCACTCTTGAAGATCGAAGTGAAGTTACCGTTACCAACCCAAGTGAATTCCCAAGTGGCAAGATTAAAAAGATTCTTGAACCAATTGTGAAAGCCACTATTTTGGCTCCAAAAGATTATGTCGGTACCGTCATGGAACTGTGCCAAGGGCGTCGCGGAGTCATGATCGACATGCAATATTTCGGAGATGACCGAGTCCAACTGCGCTACACCTTGCCACTAGCTGAAATCGTGTTTGATTTCTTTGATCAGCTAAAGAGCCGCACTGCCGGCTACGCCTCACTCGACTATGAAGAAGATGGCCTAGCAGAAGGTGACCTAGTGAAGGTCGATATTTTGCTGCAGGGCGATCAGGTTGATGCATTCAGTGCAATTGTTCACAAGGATGCTGCCTACGCCTACGGTGTCAAAATGACGACCAAGCTGCGTGAGTTGATTCCAAGGCAA
>JBDLVP010000055.1:0-13648 GCA_039804705.1 Actinomycetota bacterium | reverse complement strand
TTTCAGAGGTCGCCGCTACGACACCGGAGACAAGCTCGACTTTATTAAGGCCACCCTGCGCATTGCAGTAGATCGCCAAGACATTGGCGAAGACCTTCGTGACTTCTTGAAGGGCTTCTCAGCCGACCTATAAAGTAACTACTTGCTCGGCGATGGGCTCGGGCTGGTTGTTACTTTGCGGTAAGTAATCTTCACGTTGCCGACGTCGGTTGGAACCATTTCAAACCAGGTGTTGCCCGTGCCAACCAAGATTGGCTTGCCGTCTTTAGTTGTAAACACAGCTTGGGATTTCTGGTTCTTTTTGGACCAAAGAATGTCAATTACTTTTCCGGCGGTCATCAGTTGGCCTTTGCCTTTGCCTTCGAACAAAGTCTTCGGCACAAAACCATAGCGTGGGTCGCGGAATGAGCGATCAACCTTGACGCGAATTACAAAAACGTTGGTGGCTGAAATTTGAACCTTGTGGTTGTCAGCATCAACGCTCTTCTTGCCATCTTGGCTGCGCAAGAAAACACCGTAGTTCTGGTCGTAATCCCAGCGAGCTTTAGTTTCTGGGTAGCTCGCAACCAAAGTTTGCACTGGTTTACCTAGCAAATAGGCGCTCGACTGAAAAGCTGATTCGGCAAATTGCAAGCTGCTGGTTGGCGACTTCAAGTGCTTGTGGCGAGCCTGCAAACGCTGCGCCAAAACAAATAGGTTGTGCGGGGCTTCGCGATCTTTCACGCGCTTCATGGTGCGAATAGTTGACTCGCTGGTTTCACTTGCGTTGTATAGGCCGGTCTTGCGCATTGCCGTTACGAATGGTTTTTGGCCGCCCGAATAAGCAATGATTCCGCCATAAGGCGCTGCGATGTCAGGGTCCATTGGGCGAACCGAACGAAGTGGCCCGAAGCGCTCAGGTAGTTGCGAGTGAAAAATTGCAAGGTAGCGAGTAATTCCGCCTTCGACCAGCTCTTCATAAACAATGTCGGCTTTTGAAAGACCACCTTGAGGGCGCGCAGCAAATGAGTTATCGATCTTACCCATAACCACAGGACCATCAAGTTGCGGGTTGGTTTCCTTGATGTACTGGCGACCGGTCAAAGGTGCCGAAATCCAGTTCAGCGTAAACGCCGGCGTCTGGCTCTTTGATGCAGTTGGGGTCGGGCTCGAACTTGCAGAACAACCAGTCAGAACAATCGAACTTAAAAGCGCGAAAGTTGTAGCCGAAAATTTAAGTGTTTTTCCCCAAGTCATAGACCAATGGTAACTGAGGGAAATTAGTTAGCTAAACCAAGATCTTCGAGAGTAATGGCTGTGAGGTACTTGTAACCACGGGCCTCAATAGCCTGTCGAGCGCCGGTATCGCGATCAACTACAGTTGCCACGGCAATAACTCGAGCACCTGCAGCCTCAAGTGCCTCGGCCGCGGTAATTGGCGAACCACCGGTAGTTGAGGTGTCTTCAAGCACGATTACGTTGCGACCCTGAACATCTGGGCCTTCAACCTGACGACCCATTCCGTGAGCCTTGGCTGCCTTGCGAACTACAAATGCATCGATCGTTCGTCCACGAGCTGCGCCCTGGTGCAAAATCGCGGTCGCTACTGGGTCAGCACCCATGGTTAGTCCGCCCACAGAAGTGAAGTCAACAATCTTGGCGTCATCCAAGAGATCTAGCATTACCTGCCCAATCAACACCGAAGCCTCGTGATGCAATGTGGCTCGACGAAGGTCAACATAATAATCTGCTTCGATGCCGCTCGACAAAGTTACTCGGCCGTGAACAACGGCAAGCTCTTTGATTAGTTCGATTAGTCGTGGCTTGAGCGGTGAGGTAAAGGTCATGGATTAAGTTTAAGCAATGCGCATTGCAACTTGGAACGTAAACAGTATTCGAACTCGAGTGGGTCGGGTGACTGACTGGCTTCAGCGCTCTGGCACCGACGTTTTGGCAATGCAAGAAATCAAATGCAAACCCGAGCAATTCCCAATGGCTGCTTTCGAAGCTGCCGGCTACAAGGTGATTCTTCACGGGCTAAATCAGTGGAATGGTGTTGCCTTTGCATATAAAGTGGACCGACCTGAACTAGAACCTCAAGACATTGAAATCGGCTTTGCTGACATGCCTGGTTTTGGCCCTGAACTTGCCCAAGAGGCTCGCGCCATTGGTGCAACCTTCGATGGCGTGAGACTTTGGAGTCTCTACATTCCAAACGGTAGAAGCCTTGAAGATCCTCACTACACCTACAAACTTGAATGGCTCGATCGTCTTGCAGCAGCAAGCGCTGAATGGCTGGAGCACGAGCCTGGTCTCGAACTTGCACTGATGGGTGATTTCAACATCGCCCCGCAAGACGACGACGTATGGGACATGGCCGACTTTATCGGAGCCACCCACGTTAGCCAACCCGAACGCGATGCCTTCGAAACCTTTGAGCAGGTTGGCCTCACCGATGTGGTTCGCCCTCTGATTTCAACCGGTTACACCTACTGGGATTACCAGCAATTGCGTTTTCCAAAAAATGAGGGAATGCGAATCGACTTCATTCTCGGCTCAGATAACTTGGCCGAGCGCGTATCAAAAGCAGTCATCGACCGTGATGAGCGCAAAGGCGAAGGCCCAAGCGATCACGTGCCAGTTGTTGTTGACCTCGAATAGCTATCTCTTGAGAATCTCTTGGCGATCAGCTTCGTCAAAGTGCTCAATGGCATAGCGAAGCATGGTTCGAGGCATTCGCTTCACGTTTTTATCAATGAAGCCGACTAGTTCTTGCCGAGAGCATCGCTTGCCAACCTCGCGAAGCATCCATCCGCTGGCCTTGTGAATCAGGTCGTGCTTGTCATTTAGCACTAGTTCACTCAGCTTGAAAATGTCTTCTGATTGCCCATGCACAATGAACTGCAAGCAGCCCACGATAGCCGCGCGTCTGAACCAGAGGTCATCACTGCGAATCCATTCGTAAAGCACGCTTCGGTCGCGATCGAGTAGCCAACCTCCAATTACGCTCGGTGCCGAGGTATCGATAAGGTCCCAGTTATTGACGCGACCGTTTTCGAGCAGGCGAACATAGAGTTTGAAAAGTTCTTCTTTTAGCTTTTCGTCACTCGTCGCGCGAAACTGATTGGTCATGATGATCATGGTTGCCAAACGTGCTTCGTGAAACTCGCTTTTTGATAGTTTCTCGAGCTCAGAAATTGACATATGTTTGAAGTCGTTGACCACATCGCGAGTCATCGGAACCGTGAGACCTAGAAAAACATCGCCTTCGCCATACTGACCAGGGCCAGTTTTGAAAAAGCGCTGAAAATTCTTGGATCGTTCCTGGTCAGCGTTAGCTGCCAGCATCTCGATTAGATTGGCTGCGGTTTGGTTCGTCATGCACTCAGGCTAGAGCATTTAGGCGTCGAGGTTGTCGATTCCAAAATCAGTCGCGCTGGGCGCTTCTGACTCTGCTGCGCTAACAATCAATGCAGTTTGATCAATCGATACATCAACCAGCACTCTTGAACCGTTGCTTACTTTGCCTGCAAGTAGCAGATTGGCAAGTTGGTCATCAATTTGCTGTTGCATCAAACGGCGCAGTGGGCGGGCTCCGTAGATTGGGTCGTAACCGTTTTCACTGAGCCAGGCTCTAGCAGCCGGGGTTACCGCGAGCTTTAGTCGACGCTCAGCAAGCCGCTTGCCTAGGCGGTCAATGTTGAGTTCAACAATTTGGCCAAGTTCGCTCTTGTCGAGTGCACTGAAGACCACAATGTCATCGAGACGGTTCAAAAACTCAGGTTTGAAAGCCTGACGAACCATAGCCATCACGGCATCGTTCTTTTGGGCATCGTTTAGTTCTTGATCAACCAGGAATTGTGAGCCAAGGTTTGAAGTCAGAATCAAGATCACATTCTTGAAGTCAACCGTGCGGCCTTGACCGTCGGTTAGGCGACCGTCATCCAAGACTTGAAGAAGCACGTCGAATACCTCTGGGTGAGCTTTTTCAACTTCATCGAGAAGAACCACCGAGTATGGGCGACGACGAACTGCTTCGGTGAGCTGACCGCCCTGTTCGTAGCCGATATAGCCCGGAGGAGCGCCGACCAAACGAGATACAGAGTGCTTCTCGCCGTATTCGCTCATGTCGATGCGAACAATGGCTTTTTCATCGTCGAAAAGGAATTCTGCGAGCGATTTCGCAAGCTCAGTTTTACCAACGCCGGTTGGCCCGAGAAAGAGGAATGAACCGGTTGGGCGACCAGGGTCGGCAATGCCTGCCTTGGTGCGTCGCACGGCATCGCTAACGGCTTTGACTGCCTTCTTCTGGCCAATTAGGCGCTTGCCTAGCTCGGTTTCAAGGTTGAGAAGTTTCTCGGTCTCAGTTGCGAGCAGGCGGCCGGTTGGAATGCCAGTCCAGGCTGCAACAACGGCTGCAATGTCGTCTTCAGTTACCTGGTCAGAGACCATGCGGTCAGTGTCGTTGGCCTCGGCTGATTCGGCTTGTTCGAGTTGTTTTTCGAGGGCCGGAATCTCGGCATAGAGCAGCTTTGACGCGCGCTCGAGATTACCCTCACGCTGAGCAACATCGGCTTGAATGCGTAGCCCGTCGAGCTTGGTTTTTAGTTCACCAAGACGGTTGAGTTCAGCGCGCTCGGTTTCCCACCGGGCCGACAAGTCTTTGAGGCTGGTCGACTTGGTTTTTAGATCTTCGCGAAGTTTTTCGAGGCGCTCTTTTGAGGCGGCGTCTTTCTCTTTTGACAGAGCCATTTCTTCAAGTTTTAGTCGATCGACCGATCGGCGAAGTTCGTCAATTTCAACCGGAGCGGAGTCGATTTCCATGCGCAAACGGCTAGCCGCTTCATCGATTAGGTCGATTGCTTTGTCAGGCAACTGACGACCGGTGATATAGCGATCGCTAAGAGCTGCGGCTGCAACCAGTGCGCTATCGGCAATGGCAACTTTGTGGTGAGCTTCGTAGCGCTCTTTGAGCCCGCGAAGAATTGCCACGGTGTCGACCACTGATGGTTCACCAACGTAAACCTGCTGAAAGCGACGCTCGAGAGCTGGGTCACGTTCGATTCGCTCGCGGTACTCGTCAAGGGTGGTAGCGCCAATCAAACGCAGTTCACCCCTGGCAAGCATTGGTTTCAACATATTGCTGGCATCCATGCTGCCGTCAGCAGCGCCGGCACCAACGATTGTGTGAAGTTCGTCAACGAAGGTAATTACCTGGCCCTCGGCTGCGTTGATTTCTGCCAGCACTGCCTTGAGGCGTTCTTCAAATTCACCACGGAACTTAGCGCCTGCAACCATGGCAGCAAGGTCTAGTGAAATTAGCTGCTTGCCCTTGAGTGATTCCGGAACATCGCCCGCGACGATTCGCTGGGCAAGGCCTTCGACCACTGCGGTTTTACCAACGCCGGGCTCGCCAATGAGCACTGGGTTGTTCTTGGTGCGGCGCGAAAGCACTTGGCTAACGCGACGAATCTCGGCATCACGACCAATTACCGGGTCGAGTTTTCCAGCTTTGGCAATGTCGGTGAGGTTAACGCCGAATTGCTCTAGAGCTGATTTTTGTGGTTCTTGATTTTGGTTCATTTTGGTTCTCTCTGTTACCTAACCGGTTTACGCCTTTTGCGTCGGCCGGAGTTGGTTATTTGGCCCGCCAAAGTACAAGTGCATTGTTTTTGATTGGCCGCTTGCCATGAGCTAAGCTCACGACGCCCGAATCACCCGCGGCAAAGACGCGAGCTCCTGGGCGATTCATCAGTTCGTTGGCGAGGGTCTGTTCTAGATCTCGAACGCGCTGTTGAAGTTCAGCATTCTGGTTTTCTAATTGCAGAATTCTTTGGATGGCCGCCAGAGAAACACCTTCAGCCGACAGGCCAGAAATTTCGCGAAGCTGGGCAATGTTGCGCAACGAGTAGCGGCGACTTTTACCAGCAGTACGGCCTGGGCTAACTAGACCCAAGCGATCGTATTCGCGAAGAGTTTGCGGGTGCATAAAAGCTAGTTCAGCCGCTTGGCCAATCGCGAACATTGGAGTGTTCTCGTCGATGTCAGCCATGTCGTTCACCTGCTAAAGCAATCCAGCTCGAAGAAGCACGTCAGCTCTCGGGTCTTCGTCGGGTAACTCTGCCTCGAAAGCCTTTAGGGCTTCTTCGGCTTTGCCGCTGATGTGACTTGGAACCGCGATTTCGACAGTGGCAAGCAGATCGCCTTCGCCCTTCGCGGTAACCACGCCTTTGCCTTTTACGCGAAGCACACGCCCGTTAGGGGTTCCAGGAGCAACCTTGAGTTTGACTGGGTCGCCGCCCAAGGTTGGCACCTGAATGGTTGCACCTAAAACTGCTTCTGCGAAAGTTACCGGAATGTTTACGCGCAGGTTTTCACCATCGCGAATAAACACTGGGTGAGGCTTGACCTGCACTGTGACGATTAGGTCTCCAGCTGTGCCACCGTTTAGAGATACCTGCCCTTTGCCCTTGAGCTTAATCTTTTGACCGTCGGTGACTCCGGCTGGAATCTTGATTGTCATTGGCTCGTGGCCCTGAAGGCTAAGTTTCACATTTGCGCCCTTGATTGAATCAATGAAGTCAATCTTGGTGCTGGTAGTTAGGTCGCTGCCTGGTTGTGGTCCGAAGCCGCCAAAGCCTCCGCCACCACCAAAGATGTTTTCGAATCCTGGTGGCATGTTCCCGCCTCGGCCTCGTCCGCCGCCTCCGAAAATGTTGCTGAAGACATCTTCGAAACCACCGGCTTGACCTGGGCCACCAGAAGTGAATCTAGCGCCACCGCCCATGGCCTTCACCGCGTCGTATTCTTTGCGTTGAGCTGGGTCGCTCAACACCGAATACGCTTCGCTGATTTCTTTGAATCGAGATTCGGCCTTGGCATCACCTGGGTTTGAATCAGGGTGAAATTGGCGGGCTAATTTTCGGTAGACCTTTTTAAGTTCGGCGTCAGAAACGTCTTTAGCTACGCCAAGGATCTTATAAAAATCTTTGTCGAACCAATCTTGGTTTGCCATAGTGTCTCTTCGCTGTTACTTAGTTATTCGGCTGGAATGAAAACGGCTACTTTGGCTGCTCGCAACAAGCGCTCACCCAAGAAGTATCCAGGTTCAATCACATCGGCAACTGTGTTTTCAGTTACTTCAGCGTTAGGGGTCTGCACCAAAGCGTCGTGCAGTTCAGGGTCGAACTTGTCGCCCTTTGCTCCAACTGACTTCAAACCGAACTTTTCGCCGGCTAGACGAATTTTGTTTGCAACCGCCGCAAACGGTGAGCCTTCTAGGTCACCATGTGCTTCGGCACGACTTAGATCGTCTAGAGCTGGCAAAAATGCACGGATGACTTCGGCGACTGCAGCGTTTCTGGCTACATCGCGGTCACGGTCAACGCGGGATTTGTAGTTCACAAACTCCGCTTGCAAACGCTGAAGATCAGCTAGCAGTTCGGCCTCTTTCGATATAGGGCCGGTCTCGTCGACTAGGTCGGCGAGCTCGGCGTCTATATCTTCGACGAACAGTTCAGGCTCTTGTGGATCCTGTGGCTGTTCTTCTGGAGCTTGGTTCTCAGAGGTCATTACTTCTTCTCGTCTTCGTCGTCAACGATTTCTGCGTCAACTACGTCTTCGTTCGAAGCAGGGGCTTCTTCGGCTGCACCTTCGGCTTGGCTAGCGGCATAAACGGCTTCGCCGATTTTCTGCTGGCTGGCAACTAGGGCTTCGTTAGCAGACTTGATAGCTTCAATGTCGTCTGCCGCGAGCGCGGTCTTCAAAGCATCTACGTCGGCCTGAACTGAAGTCTTTACGTCTTCAGGAATCTTGTCTTCGTTGTCTTTGATTACCTTTTCGGTCTGGTAAACCAACTGCTCGGCACCGTTACGAAGGTCTTGCTCTTCACGACGCTGCTTGTCTTCGGCTGCGTGCTCCTCAGCTTCACGAACCATGCGCTCAATGTCTTCTTTCGGAAGAGACGAGCCACCAGTGATGGTCATTGACTGCTCTTTGCCAGTTCCCTTGTCTTTGGCAGACACGTGAACAATACCGTTGGCATCGATGTCGAAGGTGACCTCTACCTGAGGAACACCGCGAGGTGCTGGAGCGATTCCGGTTAGCTCGAAGTTTCCGAGTGACTTGTTGTCGCGAGTGAATTCACGCTCACCCTGATAAACCTGAATCGAAACCGAAGGCTGGTTGTCAGCCGCAGTGGTGAAGGTTTCTGAACGCTTGGTCGGAATCGCAGTGTTGCGCTCGATCAGCTTGGTCATAATTCCACCCATGGTCTCGATACCAAGGCTTAGTGGGGTTACGTCAATTAGAAGAACGTCTTTACGCTCACCTTTTAGAACACCGGCCTGAAGTGATGCACCAACCGCAACAACCTCGTCTGGGTTTACACCCTTGTTAGGCTCCTGGCCACCGGTCAAGCTCTTTACGAGCTCAGCCACTGCAGGCATACGAGTTGATCCACCAACCAAAACAACGTGAGCGATGTCACCGACCTTTACGCCAGCTTCTTTGATTACGTCATTGAACGGCTTCTTGGTGCGCTCAAGCAAGTCTGCAGTTAGCTG
Organism: Actinomycetota bacterium; assembly: GCA_039804705.1. Taxonomy (GTDB): domain Bacteria; phylum Actinomycetota; class Actinomycetes; order Actinomycetales; family Microbacteriaceae; genus Rhodoluna. The sequence continues at coordinate 5,105 of JBDLVP010000055.1, read as the reverse complement.
CTCGAACTGTGCGCGAGTAATGCTTTCATCCAAGTTTGCTGGGCCGTTCTCGGTTAGAGATAGGTAAGGCAACTGAATGTTTGCGGTGGTTGACTGCGAAAGTTCTTTCTTGGCCTGCTCTGATGCTTCTTTCAAGCGCTGAAGTGCGATCTTGTCTTTCGATACATCTACGCCGGTGGTCTCTTTAAACTTCTTTACTAGGTGATCAACGATTCGTTGGTCCCAGTCGTCGCCACCGAGGCGGTTGTCACCCGAGGTTGAGCGAACCTGAATGGTTGAGAAGCCTTCGTCTTTGCCAACTTCTAGCAGAGAAACGTCGAAAGTTCCGCCACCAAGGTCGAATACCAAGATGAGCTCGTCTTCTTTACCCTTGTCGAGGCCGTATGCCAGTGCGGCAGCGGTTGGCTCGTTGATGATACGAAGAACGTTCAAACCAGCGATTTCGCCGGCATCTTTGGTTGCCTGACGCTCGGCGTCGTTGAAGTAAGCCGGAACGGTAATAACCGCGTCAGTTACAGCCTCGCCCAGGTAAGTCTCGGCGTCGCGCTTTAGCTTGGCCAAGATTCGAGCTGAAATCTCTTGTGGGGTGTACTTCTTGTCATCGACTGCGAAAGTCCAGTCGGTTCCCATGTGACGCTTTACCGAAGCGATGGTTCGGTCAACGTTGGTAACGGCCTGGCGCTTCGCGGTTTCGCCCACGAGTACTTCGCCATCCTTGGTAAATGCAACTACCGAAGGGGTAGTGCGAAAGCCTTCAGCGTTGGCGATAACGGTTGGTTCGCCACCTTCTAGAACTGATACAGCCGAGTTGGTGGTTCCGAGGTCAATACCTACTGCACGTGCCATGTTTCTTTGTCTCCTTGTACTAACGCTCAAAGTTGAGCCTTGTTGACTCAAGTTTCACATATGACCAAAAGATTGTCAACGTTATTTTGAAAAACTTGAGTCGAATACACTCAAGTTTGAGATTCGTGGCTTTTGGCCCGACTGCAAAGAGCCCCGTGGCATAGAGTTTTTACATGGCCTCTAACAAAGTAGTTTCTGACCGTCGAACCAAACAAGAAAAGCGCGCCACATTCGCCTGGGCGCTTTGGGACTGGGCTGAACAGCCTTACCCAACAATCATGCAAACCTTCATCTTTGCCACCTACATCACCTCGGATTACTTCGGATCAGACCAAGACCTTTTGGCTAGCCAACTCGGCATCGCGGGCGCAATTGCAGGTGTTTTAGTCGCAATTAGCGCACCGGTGTTCGGTCGCCGATCAGATGCCACCGGTCGCCGCAAGTTCTGGTTGCTCGCTAACTCTGGAATTCTGATTGCCGTCATGCTGGCTTCGTATTTCGTTGGCCCAAAGCCTGAGTTCTTCTTATTGGGCATCATTCTTTACGCCATTGGTTCGGTAGTTCAAGAAACTGCCTTCATCAACTACTACGCCATGCTCAAGCAAATTAGCTCGCCAAAGAACGTTGGAAAAGTCTCGGGCCTTGCTTGGGGCTTTGGCTATGTTGGCGGCATCCTCTTGCTGCTGATTTCACTCTTTGGCTTTGTGCTTCCTGATCACCCACTTTTCGGCACCACAGACAACGCCGAGAACATTCGCATTCTGTTTGTCTTTTCTGCAATCTGGATGCTCATTTTCACCATTCCACTAGCTCTGTGGGTTCCTGAAATTAAAGCCAGTGCAAATGTGCAAAAAGAAAGCATTCTCGGCAGTTACCGCGCGCTATTTAGCCAACTGCGCGAGCTTCGACGCAACTCCCCTGACGCACTCAAGTTCTTGATTGCCTCAGCTATCTACCGCGATGGGCTGGCGGGCGTTTTCACCTTTGGTGCAATTCTCGGTTCGGTTGCATTTGGCTTCAGCAAAACTGGAGTAATTCTGTTCGGAATTGCCGCCAACATTGTTGCGGGAATTGGCGCGGCAGTGGGCGGAATTCTCGACGACCGAATTGGAACTAAACGAACCATCACGGCCTCGCTTTTTGGCTTGCTGATAGGTGGCGTTGGAGTTTTCGCCTTTGCATCGGCCGGTCAAATCACCTATTGGATCGGCGGCCTGCTGCTTTGTCTATTTGTTGGCCCAGCTCAGGCTTCCAGCCGAACCTTTGTGGCGCGCTTCACCCCACATGGTCGTGAAGGTGAGCTTTTCGGTTTGTATCAAACCACCGGGCGTGCTGCCAGTTTCTTGAGCCCAACGCTTTGGTCAGTTTCATTGATGATTGCATCTGCCGCGGGAGTCGCAAATGCCACTATCTTTGGCATTTTGGGAATCTTGCTGGTGCTGGCTGTGGGCCTAGTGATGTTCTTGCGTGTTCACCCGAACCCGCAGATCAACTAAACGCAGACTTACTAAGCTTCGAGCTATTTAAGCTAACGGGTCGTTGCCCACATCAGTGATGTGAAAGTTCAAGTGGCTGCGCGATGCTGTTGGTCCTCGCTGACCCTGGTAACGGCTTAGGTACTTTGCCGAACCATATGGGGTTTCGCTGGGGCTTGAAAGCTGGAAGAAGCACAGCTGCCCGACCTTCATGCCTGGCCAAAGCTTGATTGGCAAGCTTGAAACGTTTGCAAGTTCAAGAGTTACGTGACCCTTGAAACCTGGGTCAACAAAACCTGCAGTTGAGTGGGTCAAAAGACCAAGGCGACCAAGCGATGACTTGCCCTCAAGACGAGCGGCAATGTTGTCAGGCAAGGTTACAAACTCATAGGTTGAACCGAGCACAAATTCACCTGGGTGAAGAACGAATGCTTCGTCAGCCTTTACCTCAACAAAGCGGGTCATGTCAGGCTGGTCTTCGCGTGGGTCGATATAGGCGTACTTGTGATTGTCGAACAATCTGAAGAATCGGTCTAGACGAACATCAATGCTCGATGGCTGCAACAAGTCAATGTTCAGCGGGTCTAGGCCAATGCGGCCGGCTTCGATTTCTGCGCGGATATCGCGATCTGACATAAGCATGGAATTAAGGTTACCGCCTTTGAGCCCAGGTTCAGGCGAAGGTGCCTAAAACAGTTCGTCGTCTGCTATTTGGCGAGCGCCAGTCATAAATCTCAAGACATTCGAATCAACCATGATGTCTTGTTGGCGAATCGGGCGGCTCAGGTAGAGACCCTCAAGAGTTCTGACTCGGCTAAGCGCTACATAGGTTTGCCCTGGGCTAAATGCGCCTCGGCCCATGTCAATCAGCACTTCGTCATAGGTTTGCCCTTGAGCTTTGTGAACTGTCACTGCCCATGCCAAACGAAGTGGGATCTGCTGGAATTCGGCAATCGGCACTGCCACCAGAGTCTCTTTCACCTTGCCAGTTACTTCGTCGAATTCCTCTTCGATTTCGTAACGCACTTTCTCCCAGGTTGAACGCCCGACTTCATAAACATCGTGCTCAACCTCAACGGTAACGCCGCCACTTTTAGGAAGGTCGATCACGCGGCCGATTGTTCCGTTAACCCAACGGCGAATCATTTGCCCTTGTGAATCGCGCTTGGTATTTGCATCATCGTTTTTCACGAACATCACCTGAGCGCCAATTTTTAGTTCGAGCATGGCATCGGCCGGCAGGTTCTTGCCGAATGCCTTTTCATCGTTGCCGCTAAAAGTTGCCGCAAAGCTCTTAATCGGGGTAGTCAATCGAGCTAGACGTGAGTTGTTAACCTGGTTCACAGTTTCGTTGATTGTGGCAAGGCGAATCACATCGTCATGAGGAACCGGCTTGTTGCCAACTTCATTGATGTGGTCAATCATTTCTTGAGTTGCTTCGCCAATTCGAATTGCGTTCAAAATTGTTTTGAAACCCTCGTCATGCTGTCTGAAGATCTCACTTAGTTCATAGCGTTCAAGTGAATCTTCGCGCCAAACGTGGGCGTCGAAGAACCAGGCGCTCTGGTAATTCTCGCCCATGTACTCGCGCTCTTGGTTGTTACCTGGAACTGGGGCAAGCTGGTACGGGTCTCCGAACATCACAACTTGTGCGCCACCAAATGGTAATTTGCGGTGACCCCTAGCAATGCCCATCGCACGACTGATGGCATCCATGATGTCAGCGTTAACCATCGAAACTTCGTCGATTACCAATAGGTCAATTGCGGCAAGAACTTCGCGGGTTCGGCGACCCATGTGGCGCGCTAAGTCGACAGTTCCCAGAATTCCAAATGGAAAACCAAACAACGAATGGATGGTGCTGCCGCCCACGTTTAGTGCAGCTACACCGGTTGGTGCGCAAACAGCAACCTTCTTTTCGGTGTTCTCAATCAGGTGCGTTAGCAACGTCGATTTTCCGGTTCCTGCGCGGCCGGTAACAAAAATATTGTTGTCTGAAGATTCGATGTGTTCGAACAGAGCCTGCTGTTCCTTGGAAAGTTGAACTGGTTCAATCATTTGCGGCGTTCCTCTCGATTGGCCAGCTTGGCAAGCATCTCGTTATATGCCTCTACGTCTTGATTTCCGGTGCGATCACTTGCCCGGTCTAGGCGTTTAGATTCTCTAGTGTCTGAACGAGCCCATTGAATTGAAACCACGAGGGTCAAAACTGCTGACGGTAATTCGCCAACACCCCAGGCAATTGCGCCTCCGGTTTTTTGATCGTCAATTGGTAGTGCTCCCCAAGTTCGACCCATGGCTCCGTACCAGTCCGCAAGAAGCAAGCTGTCGCCTTGCATTAGAGCTAAACCAAAGAATGCGTGGAAAGTTAGCGTGCCGATTAAAAGCATTAACCGAATTGGATAGTCCAGGCGCTTTGGCCCAGGGTCAATTCCAACGAGAGCCTGCACGAAAAGATAGCCAGTGATCAAGAAGTGAACGATCATCCACTCATGAGCAAGGTGATCACGCGTTGCCCAACCAAAAATCGGAGTGAAATAGAAAACCACAAGCGAGGCTGCGAAGTTGATTGCCGCAACTATTGGGTGCGAAACAAACTGCGCCCACTTGGTGTGTACTGCCCAAAGGGCCCATTCGCGCACTCCCCAACTTAGGTCGGCACGTTTTGCAACAGTTCTTAGAAGTAGGGTGATTGGTGCGCCAGGAACCAAGAGTACCGGCACCGCCATGGTGAGCATCATATGGGCGATCATGTGAACGCTGAATAGGTACTTTTCGTAAACA
>JBDLVP010000054.1:0-2851 GCA_039804705.1 Actinomycetota bacterium | reverse complement strand
TCCAGTAGCAACCAATGGTCCAAGGTGAACCTAAGAAGTCAACATCTGCTTGCCCGAAGCCCTGAAAGTTTAGATTCGCAACAACATTAGAAGTCTCAGCAACCGTTACGGTGGCATCGATCTGAGTTCCGTTGATGGTGGCAACATTTAGGTAGCGTGCAGACTGGCCACTTGCTGCATCTGCCAAAATGTCGTTTACGTTGCTGAAGTCGAACTCAACTCCCGAAGCATCGTAGGTCGTTGCCTGTGCTGGTGTCGCTGCAAAGCCAACAACGGCGAAGCCGGCTAGTGAAATAGTTGCGCCTACTTTAGAAAGGCGTTTGCGGTTTAGAAACATGGTTCCCCTTTTTCGGTGTATTTATGAATACTAACTTCGGTAAACACCACAAAAACAGGTAAATGTCACTAATGTTCGGCTAACCACTCATAACTAGCAGAGTATTTTGGAACTATGCCATCTTTTACCCAGTCACCAAACGTGCCTCACGCTAACAGCGCAGGTCAAACGTTGCCACGCAAAATCGCTGTGGTTGAAGGTGAAGGCATTGGCCCCGAGGTGATTGCTGCAACCCTCGAAGTTTTGGGTTCGGTCAATCGGGTTTTTGGTTCTGAAATTGCGTTGGTTCACTCGGCCAATCTTGTCGCCAAAGACGAATTCGGGTTAACTATCGACCCAGCAATCGCCAAGTTTTACGAAGCCGCTTTTATCGAAGGCGTGCCGGTGCTTCACGGCCCTGCCGGTGGTCGTTATGTTTATGATCTTCGAGCCAAATATGACCTAGCGGTCAAGCTCACCCCAGTTAAACCAATGGCTGAGCTTGCAGATGCGTCGGTGGTTCGGCCCGAGCGCCTAACTGGCGTCGACGTGTTGATTGTTCGCGATAACTCCGCCGGTTTGTATCAGGGCAACTTCGGATGGCATGACCAAGACACCGCATTTCACGAGGCCACTTACACTCGCAATCAAACCGAGCGGGTTTTGACTTCTGCCATCGAGGCAGCGCAAAACCGAAACGGCCGACTCGCTGTGGTAACCAAACCTGGAGGAATCCCGGCAATCAGTGCCCTCTGGAAGCAAAGCGCTCAAAAGCTTGCGCCGAACAATCTTGAAGTTGAGTTCATCGAAATCGATAACGCTTGCTTTCAACTTGTTTCTGACCCGAAGCGCTTTGATGTTGTGGCAACCCCAAATATGTTCGGCGATGTTGTTGGCGACACCGCAACTTTGGTGCTTGGCTCTCGCGGTGTTTCGTATTCGGCAAACTTTGGCCCAAATGGCAGAGCTGTTTACCAAACCGCTCATGGTGCTGCCCACGATCTGGCTGGGCAAAATGTTGCCAACCCAATTGCACAGATCCTTACAGCGGCTTGGTTATTGCGCGAGAGCCTTGGACTAAAGGCAGAAGCTGCAGCAATCCAAACCGCAGTGCGTGAAACTGTTGCCGCCGGGCTACGAACCAAAGACATTGCAGCCGCGAACTCAATTATTTTGAGCACTAGTGAACTTGCCGCAGAAATCTCAAGCAGAATTAGAAAAGTTCAAAATGGCTAATCGCACGGCATTGTTGTTGGTTGACCTTCAGCGTGATTACTTTGATCGCCCAGGTCTTGAACCATCAGAAGAAGTTGTTATTGCCGAGGTTTCGAAGCTTCTTTCAGGGTTTCGCAATCTTGGCGCAAAAATAGCTCACATTCGCACCATAGTTTCTGCAACTGGTGAAAACGCAATGCCTCACTGGCAACGCAACGCAATTTGTGTTGAGGGAACAGCAGGTGTCGAACCGCCTTCTGAACTCACTTCACGAGCCGACGAACCGGTTTTCACTAAGCAGTTTTTTCGCGGCTTCGCGAACCCCGAGGTAAATGACTGGTTGGTAGCGAACCAAATAGAAACTGTTGTGATTGCGGGCCTTTACACCCACGCTTGCGTTCGCGAAACAGCTCTCGATGCCTATGAGCATGGCTTTCAGGTTGTGATTGCAACTGATGCCATTGGCAGCAACGCACCTGCTCACGCGAGCGAGTCACTTGAGTGGCTTACAAACCGTGCGGCAACCGCCCAGCCAACCTCGCAAATTCTCGACGACTTAGCAGAGTCGAAAATCACCGAACCAGATTTAGTCGACTCTGCGGTGAACTCAGCTTTCGAAGCCCAAAAGTTGTGGGTCAAAACCTCAATCGAAGAGCGAATTACAAAACTCAAAGCGTGGGCAACCGAAATTGAGTTTCGAGCCAACGGCATTGCCGAACAAATTGCGCACGAGGTCAACAAGCCTTTGCCCATGGCAATCGACGAGGTTGCTCGGGCTGTGGCGCAGATTCGCTTTGCCTGCACACTAGACAAGTCGCTTTTCAGCGGAAAGACTGAAGTCGGGCAAGGGGTATTCTCTGAACCAAAACCACTAGGTGTGGTTGCCGCCCTTATGCCTTTCAATAACCCAGTGGCTTTGCCAGTTGGCAAGATCGCCCCTGCACTTTTGATGGGCAATGCTGTGGTTTTCAAGTCATCGCCAGAAGCCACCGAGGCCGCACAGTTGTTGCTCAACACACTTGAGAGCGCCACCTTGCCGAGCGGGTTAGTAAGCCTGGTCTCTGGTGGCAGCAAAGTTGGGCAACGCATAGTTTTGCACCCAAAGGTTGCAGGTGTAACTGTGACTGGCTCGGTTTCAACTGGCCAAGCCATAGCTATAGTTTGCACTCGTTTAGGTAAGCCACTTCAGGCAGAACTCGGTGGCAATAACGCGGCCATTTTGCTTGCAGATGCCAAGCTTTCCGAGGTTGTGCCGAAGCTCGTCAACAATGCTTTTGCCTATTCGGGTCAGCGCTGCACTGCCGTTCGTCGCTTTATTGT
>JBDLVP010000053.1:0-12639 GCA_039804705.1 Actinomycetota bacterium | reverse complement strand
TGGTTGCAGTTCAATAAAAAGGGATGCCATGAACAACATTTTGAAAAAAGCTGGAGTAGTTCTTGCAGCCACCGGTCTTGTAATTGGTCTAAGCGGTTGCGCTGCCGGAATCACCGTTGAGAATGCCAACGGTCAAGGCTCCTGTGGCTCAGACCCAGTGTCAATTTCTACAAGTCAGAACACCTCTGGCGATTCGATCACAATTGATTACAGCGGCCCTTCAGCTACAACTCTGTTCTTGGGTGAGGGAATCTACTCGCAGAGCATGATCAACCCAGATATCTCAACAAACGCATGGGTGTTCTCAAGCGGGCACAACGGTGACCCTGATCCAGGCACTGCGGCAGACCTCTTGGTTCTTCACCCACAAACTTCACCTGGTTGGGTTCACACCACGCCTTCGGGCGTAGACCACTTCAGCTTCACTGGTTCAATTCAGGACATTCTCGCCTCTGAAAATGCCACTTTCTTTGACCTCCCAGGTGATTCTGTTCTGAATGATGTGCTTCCAGCCATGGTGGGAGTGCACTGCAATGTTGGGTCAGAGTCGTTCCCGACTGGAATTCTCACCTTTGACAATGTCGACAGCAACAGCAACACCGTTAGTGATCTAACCTTCACCTCAGCCGCAGCCCTTTACCCAAACCACGTGAGTATTGACCCACTTGAAGTTGAGAACCAAAACACTGCTAGCAATGGCACCGAGGTATCTGGAAATTTCCACTTCGCTTCAGGAACTGCTGGTCGTTTCGGCAACTTCACCCCTGCGCAGGCAAACGGAACTTTTTTGGTTAGTGACAACCCAGAAATCGCAAATGATTCTTTTGAAAACCTCTGGATGCAGCTACTGCAGGGATCTAACAGCGACAACCCGTACTTCAACCTAACCAGCGCTCCGACTGTTGATGGATCGTCAGTTGGGTTCTCATTCCAGAGCTTCAACAGCGACCCAATTCCAGATGGTAACTACCTGATGATGATGATGATTACTGACTGCACGGAATCAGATCCTAGTTTGTGCGGCTCTGGGGCTATCAACAAAGTTGTATTTACTGGCATTCACTACAGTCGCGATGGTGGCATTCAGATAGTTGACCCAACCAACTTGGTTTCAACCCCAAAAAAGCACAAGAAAACCTTGGCTAACACTGGTTCAAATGACTTCCAGGGGCTGTTCGGTGGCGCACTTGCCCTAGTGGGTGCGTCGATCGTTTTGGTTGCTCGTCGTAGAGGCAAAAACGCATAAGTAAAGGAACAACTTGTCATTGAAACTCAAGAGCATCGCCTCGGCAATTGCCGCCGCAGCTTTGCTTGTTGCCGTCACCGCATGCTCCGATTTCACAGTCGATAACGCAGGCGGAAAGGGAACCTGCAACGGTTCACCGGTTAGCCTTGCTGCAACCCGCGACGCTAATGGTGGAGTTCTGACAATCAAGTACTCAGGGCCAGCAACTGCCTCTTTGCTTATGATTCAAGGCACCTACAGCGATGACAAATTTGCAGGCCACAACAACCAGCGCGTCTCGGCAAAAGACACCCAGGCCTCTAACCATACCGATGCAATTCTCATCGACAGATCAACACCTCAATGGTCAACCAGTGGAAGCACCGAAACCTTTAACGGCACTTACGAACAGCTCGACAGCAGCGCAAGCACCGACCAAATCATTCCTGAATTATTGGGTGTTCGCTGCCAAACCACCGGTGACACCTTTGTCTCGGGAACGCAGCTCATTTCGAACGATGTGACGTTTACAGCGGCAGTTCAATTGAACCAAAACGTCTTGACCGGATCTCTTTTTCAAATTGCAAGCCAAGCACCGACTCTGGCTGGCGATGGAGTTGAGGGAACCTTGGTTTACTCAGCAGATACAGCCAACATCTATGGCGACTTTTCTCCAACCGAATTTGACGGCGTAACAACTGGAATTGACGACCCTGGAGTTGCAAACTCAACACCAGAAGAGTACTGGCACCAGCTTTGGTATACGCCGAATTACCTAAACGGAAGCATCGCTTTCCCTGCTAACCCAGGCGACCCAATGCCGTTCAATTTCAACACTGGTGCCAGCGGGCCGATTCCTGATGGCGACTATCTAACTCGCGTAGCTATGTCAGAGTGTCAACCAGGTTGCGATGTTCCTCAGACCAAAGTCATCTTCTTGAACTTGCACTACTCAGCTGTAAATGGCCTAAGCATTACTGCGCCTGACTTTGCTCTTACCTCAGGCTCAGCGCCTGCTGTCAAGCACAAGAAGACTTTGGCGAACACTGGCTCTTCTGAGACCCAAGCACCTCTTGGTGTTGCTTTGGCAGCTCTAGGCGCCATCGTGGTTGCAGCTGCCAGACGCAAGAAATCAAACGCCTAGTATCAAACCATGAAGTTCTCGGGTGTGATGTTCGAGTGGCGCGGGCCAGCGCCGTTTTACTTTGTTGCAGTTCCAGATGCAGAAGCTGCGCAAATCAAAGCATCCGCTGCGCTTTTGACTTACGGCTGGGGCGTGATTCCGGTATCCGGAACAATCGGCAGAACTTCGTTCACCACATCGCTAATTCCGAAGGATGGCGGCTACCTAGTGCCGATCAAGAATGCGGTGCGCTTGCCCGAGGCACTTGAAGTTGGGCAAGAGTTCGATATCACGCTCAACTTGAGCATTTAAAAGTAAAAACCCCCGGCTGATAAGACGCGGAGGTTTTCGTGCACCCCCCGGGACTTGAACCCGGAACCCACTGATTAAGAGTCAGTTGCTCTGCCGATTGAGCTAGAGGTGCGTGTTGTAAGAAGCACAACGAGACACAACTTTATCAGTATTTATGTGGTTGGGGCAACCTCGGTTTGCTATCGCCAATGGCGAACGGTTGCGCAGTGTTTAGCCGACTTGGGTAGGCTCTAATCAGAACCCAAAGGAGGCCCTATGTCTGAGTTCGCTCGTTTCGAAAAAGGTGCGAAAGCCCCTAATTTCACGTTGGTCAACCAAGATGGCGAGAACGTTTCGCTAGCTGACTACAAGGGCCAAAAGGTTATTTTGTACTTCTACCCGGCAGCTTCAACTCCTGGTTGCACCAAAGAGGCTTGTGATTTCAACGATGCACTGAACCCTCTGAAGGGTGCTGGTTACAGCGTGATTGGTGTTTCGCCTGATGCTGTCTCGAAGCTCAAGAAGTTTCAGACGACTCAGAGCTTGAATTTCCCTTTGCTTAGCGACTCTGAAACTGAAGTTCACAAGGCTTATGGCGCTTATGGCGAAAAGGTTTTGTATGGTCGCCATTACGTTGGCGTATTGCGTTCAACCTTTGTGATTGACGAAAAAGGTGTGATTCAGCACGCGCTATACAACGTGAAGGCAACCGGCCACGTGACCATGTTGCGAAAGCAATTGGGAATTTAGCCCAGTTCTTCTTTAGCTGCGTCGATCACTGGTTTGGTGAATAGCAGTGCGATTACCGCAAGGCTAGGAACAATCAACGCGACGCCGATGAATGCGTTGGCACCAACACCGCTGAAGCTTGCTGATGCGATTGCCAGCTGACAGGTTTGCCAAAAAATAGCGCTAGATCTTGCCCAACGCTTGCCTTGCAGTAAAGCGAGTACGCAGTAGGTGAGCCAAATCGCGGCTAGTGCAATGAGTGCAGTGAGGGCCAACATGGCTGGCAGGCTGCGTGAGTCGCCAGCGATGATTCCATAAATAAAGGTTGCGGTGGCAACATAAAGGGCCAAAGACTCTAAAGCCACGATCGCGGCAACGATTCTTAAGGTTTTCTGTAATTTGCTCACTAAGTAACCCTATTTGTGAATAAAAACTATTGCCAATTCGGCGTTGGTGTGAAAACATATCTGAGACAGTGTGAGGTCGAAGTTGCTCTTGCGAGAACCTCAAATTCTGAACTTTTTTCTCTAAGAAATTTTTTGCGTGAAGTTTTGCGCTTGATACAAAGGAATATTTGCGAATGAACATGCAGTGGCTAAATGAAGCCCGTTGTCTAAACGAAGACCCGGAACTTTTCTTCCCGGTTGGCAACACTGGCCCTGCGGTAGAGCAAATTGAGCAAGCAAAATCGGTTTGCCGCGAGTGTTCTGTAACCAACTCTTGCTTGGAATACGCAATCAAAGAAAACCAAGACACTGGTGTTTGGGGCGGTCTGAGCGAAGATGAGCGCAAGTCGCTCAAGCGTAAGTATGCTCGCGCACGCCGCGCGTCTTAAAGCGGAATAGTTATGGTGGCCTTGGTGCCACCTTCGACTGGCGAGAACCAATTGATCGAGCCTTTTAGCTCGCCTTCAACCAAAGTTTTAATAATTGTGGTTCCCAAACCGTTGCCGATTTTTCCGTCGGTTAGGCCTTTGCCATTGTCGCTAACGCTAATAACCAATTTCTTGTTGGCACGTTCAGCAACTACGTGAATCACGCCCGACTTCTCGCTAAAGCCATGCTCTACCGCGTTGCCCACAAGCTCGGTGAGCACCACAGCAAGCGGCGTTGCCACATTGCTGCTTAGTTGCCCGAAGCGGCCATCCTTGACGGTTCTAATGCTGACCTCGTTGGTCTGAGCCAGTTCGCCGGCAACGCTCAGTACGCGATCAAAAACTTCGTCGAAATTCAGGTCTTGGCTGAACCCGCTCGAGAGTGTGTCGTGAACCATGGCGATCGCTTGAACGCGGCGCATGGCCTGCTCGAGGGCAACTTTGGCCTCACTGGTTTCAGTGCGACGGCCCTGCATGCGAAGCAAACTTGCCACGGTTTGAAGATTGTTCTTTACTCGGTGGTGAATTTCACGGATGGTCGCATCTTTAGTTATTAACTCTTGTTCCGAGCGACGAACCTCAGTGACATCACGGCAAAGAATTAGAGCCCCGATTCGTTCACCGTTGGCTTTGAGCGGAATTGAGCGAAGTGAAATGGTGGTTGAACGGCTTTCAACGTCGCTTCGCCAAGGGGCTTTTCCGGTGATGACGAGCGGAAGCGATTCGTCGACGGTGTGCTGGCTGTTGAGCAGCTTGGTTACTGGCTCGGCTAGAGTCTTGCCTTCAAGTTCGCCTTGAATTCCGAGCTTGTTGAATGCTGAAAGGCCGTTTGGGCTAGCAAAAATAACTTTGCCGTTGACATCAAGTCGAAGCAAACCGTCGTTGGCGCGAGGGGCACCTCGCTTGGCGCCAGTTGGGTTGCCAAGGTCAGGGAAACTCGCCTCTGAAACCATGCGCAGCAGGTCGTTGCCGGCTGCTGTGAAGCTCAACTGTGAGCGGTGAGGGGTTTGAGCGTTACTCAAGTTTGCGTGCCGAGTTATAACAGCGATTGGCTCAGACTTGGCGATTTCTTGGTTCATGCTCGCGCGGCGGCGAACTGGAATTGCCGAAACACGAGTTTGAACCCCGTCGTAGTTGTCGGGAGCACTCGGCTCAATGATTTCGCCGGTTTCAAATGCCTTGTTGATTTGCTCAGCCCAGTCGCGACGAGCTTCTTGGCCGTTGATGTCTCGATAAAAGATAGTTGCCGCACCCGATGGTCTTGCGTGAGAAATGGCAATGAATTTGCCGTCGCGGGTTTTGGTCCAAAGCACTAAATCTGCAATCACCAAGTCTGCAATCAACTGCCACTCAGAAAAGAGCAGGTTGATCCAGTCAATGTCTTGGGCGCTGGAATCTGAAGATTCAGTAATCAGCTGCGCTGGTGTTGCCATGCCTAGAGTTTAGTCTTTTGCGATTGCAACCAATTCACTCGAAAGGCGTTCAATGGCCGTCAGCGCCTGACTGCGCTTGCTCACCTGTCGCAGCGGCAGGCACTTGAGCATTGCTTGATCAAAGGCTGCATCTTCGGGCATTATTGTTGGCTGCGAAAACACGGTGTGCTCAGAAATGGTTTCGGTTAACTGGCTGTCTGCGTTTGCGCCAAGCACGCTATTGCGCACTCGATTCAGCACCAGTTTGGTGTGCTCGAGTTCAATCAACGATGTGATCGTTTCTTGGTTTTGGCAGAGTCGGTGAATTGAAATCTGGTCGGCCAACTCTGCAAGCAACACCCTCTGGCTTTTAGCAAGAATCAGTTGCTGCAGGGAATTTTCAGGGCTGAGCGTTCCGGCATCAACGACTACTGCGTCGAATTTGCGATTCAAAAACTCGAGCAGAGTTTCAAAAGCTAACGGTGCCAAAATGTTGGCTGCGCTCTGATTTGCAACCCCTGCAATCAGTGTGACTCGGGCGTTGGGCACCACTAGGTCGAGAGTTAGTTTGTCGAAGTCTTCTTCGCTGAACCTGTCTTGGTCAATCAATCGCGTTATTGCGCTCAAACTGGCGGGGGCATTGTTGACCCCAAAGTAAATGTGCTGACTTGCTCTCTCGAAGTCAGCATCGATCAGGCAAACGCTTTGACTGCGCGCCAATTCAAATGCAAGATTGGCAGCCAACACCGATTTGCCAGTTGCCTGACCGCTTGAAGTTATGGCAATCACGAGTTAGGAACCAAATAGAGGTTTGCGCCACTAGCCAACGCATCGAGCACAGCTGGCAACTCAAGATTGTCGATTTGCAGTTCAACTTGCTGTTGCTGCTGGCTGAACATTCCCTTGGTTTCAATCAAGCGAACCACCTCAGCAGTTTCAAGCAATTGGTTCACGGCTCCCACCTCGTTACCGAGTTTGTCGGCCGACCAGAGTTGCACGTTGGTTCCTGCCCCAACACGCTGGCTAAGACCAGCGCTGGTGGTAACAACAACTCGAGTTTGATCTTGCAGGCTGAACTTTGTAACGTTATTTGCTGTTAGAAGTTCGCCAGCTTGCAGCGCGTGCGAAAGAAAACCAGTTGGCGCCTGACTCTGTTGCAGGTAGACACCGGAACTGGCAGCTAAGTCAACAGCGACCGGCTCAAGCATAGAGGCTGCCAACCTGGCACCGCTTGGGGTGTCTTGTTTGACTACCCAGTAGCGACCTGATGACTTCAAAATGGTTTGCCCGACCACGGCGATTGCCAACGCGCTGATTACTGCGGTAGCGATAATCCAGAATGGTTTGCGGTTACGACCAAGTCGCACCTGATTATTCGAACTTTTCATGTTTACTCCTATGCGAGGTGAGTTTGAATGTTCACACAGTCGATAACTAGGATGGTGAAGTTTTCCACAGGCTCAGTTCGAGAAGTTGACAGGCGTGAAAAGCGACTCGTCCGATAGTTTCACTTTCAACCACCAGCAAATCGGCTTGCGATTCGATAGCCCTCGCTTTGACGAAACTACCGTTTGGTAGTTGCAACGAAAGCTCTTGCCCGAACAGGCTTTCTAGGTGTTGTTCTAGTCGAGTTTCGCTAATAACCGCCGTTGGCAGCCCAGGTGATTTTGAGCGCTGAGCTGCTATCGAGAGCAGGTTTTGCTTAGGGATTATTAGCCAGCGAAGATCGCTGAGTGATTGCCCGGCTACAAAGTTAGATGCGATTAGCGGCCGAATTAGTTGGTGGCTGGAGCCACCTGTAGTTGTTACCAAAATTTGTCTTGACATTTCAAAATTCATGATTTGAATTGTTTCAAGGTTGTAAAAATTTGCAAAAGTTATCCACAGATTTTGGTTTTTACTCCCCGGGCAGAGTTACTAGGTTTTAGCGTCGAGTTAATCAAAGTTTTAGAGAGGGAACTATGGCAATCTCGAACCCAGCGCGCATGGGTCAAAGTTTGACTCACGCAACGAAGCGTCGGCGCGCATTTGACCCATTGCTCGATGACTACAAGTACATTCCGACCGCTGAAGAAATCGCGGCCATGCCCGACCCAACCGAAATCTTGCAGGCCATTGCCACCAGCGTGGTTGAAGTAATTGCCGGGGTGCGCTCAGTAGATCAGATTGCGGCTTTGGTATCAGACCAGGTTTACGAGCGCCTTCGCGCCAAAGTTCAAGCTCGCGCACAACTCGATGCCACCAGCATGCGACCAAAGTTGGCCCCAAAATTTGCGGTGCGCAAAGTTCATCAGGAATCGCCAAACCCAGGAATTATCGAATCGGTAGTGCTTCTTAGCAGCGCAGTTCGAACCAGAGCTGTGACCATTCGCCTTGAGCCTGTCAACAAGCGCTGGCGCGCAACGAACATCTCAGTGCTTTAGTTCTTGAAGAACGAGCTTCCCTGGCCGTTGCTTGGCTCGGCTGGCTTCGCTGCTTTTGCAGGCTTAGCCTTTGAGCCAGAAACCTCGGTAGTGCCGTCTTCGGTTGGCGCTGTGTAGGTTAGTTGAGCTGGTGAAGTACGGTTTGCCTCTAGACCCTTAGCCGCTACCTCGGTGTGATCAGCTGAAGTCTGCACCTGCACCTCGAGGTTGAACAAGAATCCAATAACCTCTTCGCGAATAGCGCCCATCATCTGCTGGAACATGCCGAAGCCTTCACGCTGGTACTCAACCAACGGGTCACGCTGTGCCATGGCACGAAGGCCGATTCCCTCTTTGAGGTAATCCATTTCGTAAAGGTGATCGCGCCATAGGCGGTCAATCACTGAAAGTGCCACGCGACGTTCTAGCTCGCGCATTGCAGGCTCACCGATCTTTTCGGTGCGAGCTGTGTAGGCAATTCGAGCATCGCTAAGAATTTCACGGGTTAGCCAAGAAGCGGTGAAACGTGAGCGGCTTCCGGCTTCAGCCAAAACCTCGTCGATCTGAATACCCATTGGGTAAATCTGACCGAGTTCTCGCCAAAGTTCTTCGAGGTTCCAGTCTTTGCCTGAGCTGTCTGAAACGTGAGTCTTCACGATTTCAGCTATGGCTGACTCTAGAAACTCGTCGATGCGGCTCTCAATGTTGTCGCCTTCAAGAATGTGACGACGGTCACCATAAATAGCCTCACGCTGACGGTTTAGAACATCGTCGTACTTCAAGACGTTCTTGCGAATTTCAGCGTTACGTGCTTCAACCTGTGACTGTGCACTTGCAATTGCGCGGCTGACCATCTTGGATTCAATGGCCATGTCATCTGGAATGCCAGGGCGGTTCATAATTGCGCTGGCAGCACCTGAGTTGAACAAACGCATCAGGTCATCGGTTAGTGAGAGGTAGAAACGAGATTCACCCTTGTCGCCCTGACGACCGGCACGACCACGCAACTGGTTGTCAATGCGACGTGACTCGTGGCGCTCGGTGCCTAGAACGTAAAGACCGCCGACCTCAAGAACCTTTTCGGCCTCAACGGTTACGGTTTCTTTGATCTCTTCGTAAGCCTTAGCCCAAGCGGTTTCGTAGCCCTCTGGGTTTTCTTCTGCCGACAAACCTAACTTGGCAAGGGCCTCGTGGGTGAGGAACTCAGCGTTACCGCCAAGCATAATGTCGGTACCTCGACCAGCCATGTTGGTGGCAACGGTGACGGCACCAAGGCGACCAGCCTGGGCAACAATCGAAGCCTCACGAGCGTGGTTCTTAGCGTTTAGAACTTCGTGGCGCACGCCAACCTTGGCAAGCTGCTTCGAAAGGTATTCGCTCTTCTCAACCGAAGTGGTACCGACCAAAACTGGCTGGCCCAAAGCATGACGCTCGGCAATGTCTTTCACAACCATGTCGAACTTTGCGATTTCGTTCTTGTAAATCAGGTCAGGCTGGTCAATTCGAACCATTGGCTTGTTGGTTGGAATTGGAATCACACCAAGCTTGTAGGTGCTCATGAACTCGGCCGCTTCAGTCTCTGCAGTTCCGGTCATACCAGAAAGCTTGTTATACAAACGGAAGTAGTTCTGAAGGGTAACGGTAGCCAGGGTCTGGTTCTCAGCCTTAACCTCAACGCCCTCTTTGGCCTCAATAGCTTGGTGGACACCCTCGTTGTAGCGGCGGCCAGGCAAGATTCGACCGGTGTGTTCGTCAACGATCATGACTTCGCCATCCATGACGACGTAGTCTTTGTCTCGCTTGAAAAGCGACTTCGCCTTTAGCGAGTTGTTCAAGAAAGAAATCAGTGGGGTGTTAGCAGCCTCATAGAGGTTGCCAATGCCCAGGTAGTCTTCAACCTTGTCGATGCCTGGCTCGAGAATACCCACGGTGCGCTTTTTCTCGTCAACTTCGTAGTCGATTACCGGCTGAAGTTTTTCGGCGATTGAAGCGAACTCAGTGAACCAGCGGTTGGCTTCACCAGAAGCCGGGCCCGAAATAATAAGCGGGGTGCGGGCTTCATCGATCAGAATCGAGTCAACCTCATCGACCACGGCAAAGAAGTGTCCGCGCTGAACAAGATCGCCTTTTTCCCAGGCCATGTTGTCGCGAAGATAGTCGAATCCAAATTCGTTGTTGGTTCCGTAGGTTACGTCTGCAAGGTATTGCTCACGACGCTCCGCAGGGTCTTGATTCGAAAGGATGCAACCGGTAGTCATTCCAAGGGTGCGGAAAACGCGGCCCATTAGATCACTCTGGTAGCTTGCCAAGAAGTCGTTCACAGTAACAACGTGAACACCGCGTCCTGCAATTGCGTTTAGATACGCCGGAAGAGTCGCAACAAGGGTCTTGCCCTCACCGGTACGCATCTCTGCGATGTTGCCAAGGTGAAGAGCTGCTCCACCCATGAGCTGAACGTCAAAGTGACGCATGCCCAAGGTTCGCTTTGAAGCTTCACGCACTGCGGCGAACGCTTCTGGCAATAGTTCGTCAAGGCTTTCACCGGCAGCGTAACGAGAGCGAAGTTCGTTGGTTTCGTTGCGAAGTTCTTCATCGCTTAGGGCTTCGAAGTCAGGCTCAAGTGAGTTGACCGCATCTGCGTAAGCGCGAAGTTTTTTGAGCAGGGCTCCTTCGCCAGCGCGCAAAAGTTTGTCTAGTACGTTTGCCAAGATTCTCGCTCCAAACGGTTGTTAAAATCTTCTTCAATCTTACGCGACTGCCCTAAAGCTCGGGGCTTGGGCGCAATTGGCCCAAACCCCTGGCTTGCGGTCTAAGCAAGTGTCAAAAGACCGTAATTCCAGCCTTTACGGCGGTAAACCACCGATGGTTTGTTGGTGGCTTCATCGCGGAACAAGTAGAAGTCGTGACCCACTAGTTCCATTGCATAAAGAGCGTCATCAACCGACATTGGCTTGCCTTCGAATTCTTTGCTTCGCACCAAAACTCGGCTCTCGCCAAACTCGTTTACATTTGGGTCTTCGGATGACTCGATAGTTGGGTTCAACAGCAAATCTGCGTCAATCGGGTGAATGTCGAGCTCGGCAAAGTCAGATGCGGTGATCTCGCTGGTTGAGTGCTGGCGGTGCTGCCCGCGGTGAATCTTATTTTTGTCAGACAAGCGACGAAGGCGCTCGGCGAGTTTGTTTAGAGCTACATCGAAGGCGGCGAATTTGTCAGGGGCGTGGGCCTCTGCGCGAATTACGTGACCTGGCTCAACAACGGTGAGTTCGACTTGGTCTTCAATGCCGGTTGTCTTGTATTCGTGGCGGGTGACTTTGATGGTCAGCGATTGTGCATGATGGGTGAGGTTTTCGACTTTGTGCGTGCGATCTTGCACATAGTCGCGGAAACGATCTGAAACCGTAAGGTTTCGCGTTGAAATGTTGATTTCCATGATTACCTCCGTTTCGGGCTCCGTTGCCCGTGTATGCGAAGTTACTCCTTTTTCAACCTTGGTGTTGCCATTTCTGTTGAGTTTCGGCAAAAGCGAACAAAACTTTCGGTGGGTTACCAGCTTCGGCGAGGGCTCTAGTTGCTTCACGAACCGATGCCCCGCTAGTAACCACATCGTCTACTAGAACAATTGCGACTGATTCCGCCCTGTATGTCGGTGAAAGGCCGGCGGTCATTGACAGCCTTTGATTGACTGCTCTTTCTTCAACTTTGAGCCCGGCTTGGTCTTTTATTGCCCTCAAATACCAAAGCGATTCGCTGGTCTCAATTGGCATTTTGAGTTGCTTGCTCAGGTGCTCCTTTAGAGCATTTGCAAACATGGCCGCTGGAACAAAACCTCGTTGTCTGGTTGCTGTAGCACTGCTTGGAACCGGAACCAAAACCATTCGTTCGTATTTATGTAGTTCTGAAATTTGAAGTTCAAAACTTGAGTGTTCGCAAAATTTGGCAGCTAAGTAGCTGGCTAGGGCTGTTACCCCGCCAACCTTGAAGTTGTGAAGTAGTTTTGCGGCTGGTTCTTCATAGTTGCAAATCGCAAGGCCATCGGGCGCGCCTTCTCGAGAAATGGGAATGTTTCTAAATCTGAGGGTGCCTTCACAAGCCTCACAAACTGGGGTTGCGGCATTGAGGCTGACTTCACAAATTGCGCACTGATTGCGCCAAATCAAATCTCGAATGCGGGTCATGGCACGAGTGTGCACCGGGTTTTGGCGAAGGCGTATCAGTGCCTAGAAAGTGGTGGAAAAGTTGTTACGCGCAGGTTTATAGAGCTCTTGCGTTATTGGGCACTCGCGTTATTGGGCAAAGTGCAGAGCCAGAACATCGGTGGTCTTTTCGGTCCAGTTGTAACCCGAGTTCTCTAACAAGCGATGATCGAGGGTAACCGCGTAAATCGTGAGCGGGTTCTCGGTTGCTGAAAGCTCCATCAGAGATGGCACGAAGCCGGCTGCGGTGGCGACGCCACCAACTTGGATTACATAAACCATGTTGCCTTCAGGCGACTTAGGTTCGAAGCCAGCGACCAAGGTGTTTGTGCCGCTCCACTGAACCATCAATGGATTAGCCGATACCGAGGTGATTTCATAAGGTTC
>JBDLVP010000052.1:0-10021 GCA_039804705.1 Actinomycetota bacterium | reverse complement strand
AAAGGCTGATGCGCTTTTCGTTGTAATAGCAAATGCCAGCTCTGCGCTTGCCAGAGTCAAATGTGAAGCTCCAGTCGGCCGAGAGCCACTTGCCCATCTCGCGTAAGCACATTGCCTCAATAAATTGCAGCTTGGTAATGCTCATGCGCTGCCAACGATGTTTGCCTTCGTTGAATTGACGGCCGTCGGCAAAGCCGAGTTTTTCATAAGAGCGATGAGCTCTGGCATTGGTCACCAAAACAGTGAGCGCTACTTTGTCAAGTTTGAGTTCATCGAACGCGAAGGCTAATACCAAGCGCATGGACTCGGTGCCGATACCGCGATTTGCCCAACTCTCATCTGCGAGAGAAATGCGAAGGTTCATCGAATTTTTCTCGGGTTCAAGTTCGTTGAGAACAACCTCGCCGGCAAACTCATGCGAATCTTTGTCAATAATCGCCCAGTCGCAGCGATCAGTTTGCAATGGTCTGCTGGCAAGCCATTCGTGAATTCGCTGCTCGGAGAATTTTTCGGTGGTGCCAGTTGATTCGTTGAACGGTTGGTAGTTGACCATGGCAAAAACTTCGTCAAACCAAACATCTGAAAGTTGTCTTAGAGCCAACGAACTTGAGTTCAATGGCACGGCTGGAGGTTGGCTAAAAGTTGGCACCTAGCCATTGTCAGATTTCAATCATGTAAATAGTGGCTAAAACGCCCGAAACTGTTAGTTTTCGGTGAATTTATTGAATAGGGTTTTTGCATGGCACAAAACAAATCAGGCTCTGCAAAGGCAACCTCTATTGAAATCAACGACGTACAGCCAATTCCAGCGGCTGAACGTCACGGCAAGGCGTGGCACTTGTTCACTGTCTGGTCGTCCCCGAACCTAGAATTCGCAACCGTATTCGTTGGCGCACTTGCAATCGGCTTTGGCCTAAACATCTGGCAGGGCATCCTTGCAATTGTTGTAGGTAACGCTCTTGCAGGTATCACACACGGCATCTTGAGCACCTGGGGTCCAGAAGCTGGTCTTCCTCAGATGGTTCTTGGCCGCAACGCATTCGGCAAGCTAGGTAACTTGGTTCCAGCAGGTCTATCTACCCTGGTTGCCGGTATCGGCTGGTTTGCTGTAAACACCATTTCAGGTACCTTTGCCCTTCAGGCATTGCTTCCTGCGATTGGCATATTTGGCGCTCTAGCAATCATCATTATTCTTCAGGTTGGTGTTGCATTCGTAGGTCACAACCTAATTCAGAAGTGGGAGCGTTACGCTTCTTACTTCTTGGCAATCGTTTGGATCATCGTGATTGCAATCGTGTTCACCCAAAACGGAGCATTCGCAAGCGCAGCTGCTGCATCTTCTGAATTCCCTTGGGCTGGATTCACCCTGACTGCAGGTGCTGCATATGGTTACACCGCTGGTTGGACTGCATTCGCATCTGACTACACCCGTTACCTACCTGCTAACACCAGCAAAAAGGCTCTTGGTCTTTACGCAGGTCTTGGAAACTTCTTGAGCACTACGCTAATCATGATTGTTGGTGCTGCTGCATTCAACGTTTTGGCTAACGGAAACTTCTGGGGTATCACTAACCCAACCAAGACCTTTACCGACATCTTCGACCCAACTTTTGCGGCAATCGTTTTGCTTGCAATCGTTATTGGTTCAGTTTCGGCAAACATCTTGAACATCTACTCAGGTGCAATGTCGTTCTTGGCAATGGGCTTCAAGCTAGGTTTCAAGACTCGTCGCGCGATCATGGTACTTCTTGCCGGTGTTGTCGGTGGCTTGATCTCTTACCTAGGTGTTGTAAACGGCGACGTAGCTCACCAGCTAGACAGCTTCTTGCTAGTTGTTTCGTACTGGGTATCACCATGGATCGCAGTGGTTCTAACCGAGCGTATTTTGAGCAAGGGTAAAGACGCTGCAAAGCGTGCCTTGGCTCCGAAGAACTCGTGGGCCGGCGTTAGCGCATTCGTTATTGCAACCGTGTTCTCGATCTGGGGCTTCGCTAGCCAGGTTATGTACACCGGACCTCTAGGAATCGCGCTTCACCACGTCACCCTAGACAACGGCGCAATCGTTGATGTTCCTGACCTAACCGCTTTGGTTGGCTTCGTTGTTGCAGCTGGACTCTTCGTAGTCTTCAGCCGCTTCGACAAGAAGAGCAAGAACTAACAAAGTAACTCGAGAGGCCTCGGCAATGGAATTCAAACCAGGACAAATCTTCGCCACTGACGAAGAAAAACTTCAGGTTGCCATTGCTGAGGCCCACCTCGGTCTTTCCGAAGGGGGCATTCCAATTGGAGCCGCCCTATTCGATGAAGAAGGCCGATTGCTCGGAAGCGGGCACAACCTTCGCGTGCAACAAGGCGATGCCTCAATGCACGGCGAGACCAGCGCGTTTCGTGCCGCCGGTCGTCAACGCAGCTATAAGCGCGTAACTCTTGCCACCAGCCTGTCACCTTGCTGGTACTGCTCAGGTCTAATTCGCCAGTTTGGCATTGGCCGAGTAATCGTTGGCGACGACAAAAACTTTATGGGCGGCCAAGACTGGGTAGCCGAGCACGGCGCTGAAGTACACGTGCTAAATGACCCAGGGCTAATTGAGCTTATGAGCGAATTCATCGACCGCAATCCAGAGTTGTGGAACGAAGACATTGGCGAAGACTAACTAAGCAGAGCCATCCAGGCGCCGAGCAACATAAACGGCCCAAAGGCTAGAAACCCTTTGAGCGTGGTTTTCTTAAGCAACAACATAACCACCGCCACAATCGACGCTGTGAAAAACGCATACATCAGGCTGTTGATCAGCAACTGCCAATTCGCGTAACCGACCATCAAGCCAACGTAAGCGGCTAACTTCACATCGCCCATTCCGATCGAAATTGGGCTGATCATTTTGAGCAAAAAGTAAATGCCGAAATTCGCCAACGAAACCAATACTGCACGGCCGAAGGCATCCATCGAATTATTTGAAATTGAGTGCGCTAGTAGCAAAAGTGCAGATGCCCCTGCGGCCGGCAACAAAATCTTGTTTGGCAGCAGTTTGGTGCGAAAGTCGATAACCGACAGAACCACAGAGGCGACGGCGAACACAGCAAGTGCCATCGCAAACCAAATATCTTGTTCCATAGTTTCAACCTAACTCAATCAAAGCGAACCGAAGCTTTGAATCAGACCCACGATTGCTGGGCCTGCCACGATTATGAAAATTGCTGGCAAGAAACAAAACATGAGCGGAATCACAATTTTCACAGCTACCTTTTGTGCCTGCTCTCGGGCCGAATCTTTACGCTTGGTTCGCAGAGTTTTCGCTTGCGTTGCAAGCATGGAACTTAGGCTCACACCAAGACCTTCAACCTGCAGAAACGATGCCAAGAGTCGGCGAAGTTCTTCGCTTCTGGTTCGTGTCATCAAAGACTCGATAGCTTCGGTGCGAGAGACTCCTAGCTGTAATTGCGTGAGCAAGTGCGAAAGTTCTTGCGAAAGCGGGCCATCGGTAGCCAAGGTAACTCGTGATAAAGCCTGCTCGAAATTGAGGCCACTGGTTACGCAAAGGTGAAGCAGGTCGATTGAATCCGAAAGCGCGCTGTCGATCGCGGCGACTCTTTTGGTTGCGAGGCGTCGAACCGCAAGATCAGGAACATAAAAACTTGCGACTGCAAAAACCAAGGCCCACAAAAGTCGGCTATCTGACCTCGAAACTGTTACGCCAAACCAAACGCCGAGCAACGCTGCCACAACTTTTTGCCCCCAAAGATGCGAAACTGCGTTGTTGGCATAAAGGCCTGCGGCTTGTAAGTGGGCTAGCTGGCGCAAGCGAAATTTCTGCCCGAATCGTTTTTCAAAGGCGCCCACTTTTGCCAGTGAATTTGAAAGCAACTGAACTTGTAGTTTCTCTGGCTTTGAGATTAGTTGGTCAGTTGGAACGAACTTCTGCAACGAGCGAATTGCCTTCTTGCGCGAAGTAATTCGCTGACGTTGCGCTAAAAGCATTGCGGTAAAAACTGCGGCTGCTGCCAAGAGCGCTATTGAAATCGCGTTCATTTCAAACCTCAACCCTGGTGGCTGCCTTGACCCAGAACCAGCCAATTGTCATGAGCATTAAGAAGCCAGCCAGCAAAACTAAGCCGGTGAGAGAACTGAAGAAAAACCAAACGTATTCTGGCCGCAGAACCAAAAGCGCCAGCAACACTAGAAAAGGTAACGCCACCAGAATGTACGCACTCAATCGACCTTCGGCAGAGAGCACCTGCACCTCCCGGCGAACTTCTGCCCTATCGGTAATAGTTGTGGCAACGCTTTCGAGAACGCTAGTAAGCGAGCCACCAACTTGCTTTTGAATTTGCATGGCTACCACCAGCCACTTGAGATCGTTGTTGTTCATTCTGGTGGCCACTCGGCTCAGCGAGGTTTCAAGGTCTGAGCCAATTTTTACTTCGGCCAGTGCAATTCGAAACTGCACGCCGACTTCTGATTGGTTATGGGTCGCGATTGACTCGATTGCCTGATTCAGATTCAAGCCAACGCGCAAACTGCTTGCCAGTGAATGCAAAACAGGTGGTAACTCTTGCATGAATTTTGCTTGCTTGCGTTGGTTCAAAATATTTGAAGACAAACGAGCCCATAACTTTTGAATCTGCGCGCTTGCAGCGGCAACAAAACTGCTCTGGTGAGACTTTGCTTCAAGTGCTTCACCCGCTCCAACCGAGGTGAATTTTGAAATGCGCAGGGCCGATCGCTTTGCCAGCAAAACCCGTGACATCGTTTTAGCGAACAGAGCGATAGCAAATACAGCAACGCCCGAAACCAGAGCTAGCAGCAGGGGTGCAAAAGCAGTAAAGCCAAGTTGTCCGCTCATTTTTTAGCCACCTTAAGCCAACCGCTTTGAACCTTCAATCCAGCCAGCTCAAAGCGATCAAGAAAGTGCGGAACCTCTCCCGTAGGCTGCAACTTTTTCTTCATGCTGAAAAGAGTTTTGGTTTCTATCTGACCGTTGGCTCTTCGTGGTGCCGAACCAACTGACACTATTTGCGTCACGCGCCGAGTGCCATCGGCCAGACGATCCTGATGAACGACAAGGTCAATAGCACGAGCAACCTGATCGCGAATTGCCTCAATCGGCAACTGAATCGGAGCCATCAATGCCATGGTTTCAATTCGGCTCAGGGCATCCGCGGCAGAATTCGCGTGAACAGTTGTTAGTGAACCATCGTGACCAGTGTTCATTGCCTGAAGCAGATCGAGGGCAGCATGGTCGCGAACCTCGCCAATCACAATGCGGTCTGGTCTCATTCGCAGCGCGTTTCGAACCAGGTTGCCAATCGTGACTTCACCCGCTTGTTCCGCGTTCGCCGGCCTGGCCTCAAGCCGAACCAAATGCTTTTGATCTAGTTGCAGCTCAGCTGTATCTTCAATGGTGACTATTCGCTGGGTTTCAGGAATGAACCTAGAAAGTGCATTTAGCGTTGTGGTTTTGCCCGAGCCGGTGCCGCCCGAGATCACAATGTTCACTCTTGCCTCAATGCAGGCTTTGAGAAAATCTAACGCCTGCTGACTGATGGTCTCTAAACGAACCAAGTCGCTGTCGGTCAGGCGTTCGTGAGTGAACTTTCGAATGCTCAGGGTCGAACCATCGACTGATATTGGTGGCACTACCGCGTTGATTCGACTGCCATCGCTAAGCCGGGCATCAACCATTGGTGAAGCCTCATCGATGCGCCGACCTACCCTAGAAGCCATGCGATCAATGACAGCGCGAAGTTCGGCTTCAGAACTAAAGCGCAAGTCAGTTAGTTCAAGTTGACCAGACCTCTCTAAATAGATCTGGTCGAATCGTGCGACCAAAATGTCGCTGATTTCTGGGTTTCGAAGCAGCGGCTCGAGCAAGCTAGAACCAAGAAGTTCATCGCAAATTTCTTGAACCAATTGCCCGCGCTCAAGGTCGTTGAAGTGCACCACTGATTCGCTAAGCACCGAACCAATTGCGCGAAAAACCTCTTCGTTGAGTTCGTCTTCATTCAGTTCGTAGAGACTGCCGATTCTCGAGGCTCTGCCCTCAAGCCTTTCTAGAACCTTTGATTTTATTAGTTGAGCGTTTCGCGAACCCTCCAGCTTGCCTTCTGCTTCAAAGTCTCTGCTTAGACGCTCGGTCAGAGTCACGATTGAACCCCTTTAGAAACCAAAGATGCCAACCCGATCAAAGCTTTCGATGCCGGTGAGCGGGGTTTTGCTACAACAACCGGAACACCTCGGTTTAGGCTTCGAGCCACATCGTCGCTGGCTGCGATCGAGGTAGCAACGTTGGCGTTGAGCATCGACTCAACCACGGCAACATCGAACCCTGATTTGGCTGTGCTGCGATTCACAACAACTTTGGTTTTAGCTAGGTCGACATCGAGCTTGGCCATGGTGTCGATTGCCACTTTTAGGTTCTTCACCGAGGCAACATCAAGGTTTGTGAGCAAAAGAATTTCGTTTGCCAAGTCAATGGCTTTTATAACCGACTCGTTTAGGGCGGGCGCAGTATCGACAACCACAAAGTCGAATTCTTGCTTCAGGTTCTCAAGCACTTGCTCAACCAATTCGGTTGTGATGCGCTCAATATCGCTTGGGTCAACGGGCGCCAAAAGCGCCTTCAAGTTCTCACGATTGGTATCTACAAGTAGCGAGCGAACCTGGTTTGCGTCAAGTGCGCCTTTGAGCCGCAAAGCATCGGCAATGGTTTTCACTGGGTCAAGTTGCAATGCAATGGCCACATCGCCAAACTGCAAATCGAGATCAACCAACGCAACCCGATGCTCGAAGTTGGCGCTCAAAGCAAACGCTAAGTTCGTAGCAACCGTAGTTTTGCCGCAACCGCCCTTAGGGCTAAATACCAGCACCACTTTGCCCGCTGGCTTTGCAGGTTCCTGCGAGTTCAACGGCGAGCGCTGCAGATGCTTTCCCGTTCTAGCAAGTGCCTCAACCAGGCTTTGAGCGTCGTTAGCCTCAACCACTTCGTTCACCTGCGAGCGCATTGCCGCGCTCAGTGTTGAAACATCTAACCTCTGGCGAATCAAAACCACAGCCGTGCCAAGTGCCAAGGTTGCCAGTTGAGAAGCCAAGGCAAGTGCAGGCTCAAGGCCAATGTCTTCGGTAATTACCACTTTGGTTGGCGACTTTGCCTTTGTGACGTAATCAACTACGGCAGTTTTTGAAACCAACACCTTTGACTGGCCGCCAACAATCACCCTTGCTCGTTCAGCCTTTTTAACGTTCGAACTAAAAATGATGACCATTTCAACCCCTCGATTCAAAAAGGTTGTTGGCGCTCACTGACCCAAGATCAGAAGCATCGACGGCATCGCCGAGTGCTGCCAGGTAAAGCTGACCTGCCCGAACTGCCTGCACCAGTCGAATGGAATCTTGTGGCAACACTGCAAGCGTTACGGTTGCTTCGCCTACCGCTTCGCCATCCTTGGTGGCTAAAGCCTTACCAACACCAAGAACCAAAGCTTTCGAAATAAGCAGACTAGTTTTTGGTTGGCCCCCGAACTTGTCGGTGTAACTATCGAAAACTGCTACCTGCGAGCCAGGTGCCACAAACAGGCCCGCATGCTCAAAATCGGCCAGCGAAATAGAAACTGCCACTTGCCCAGTTGGTATCACCGGCTGGTTCGCCATGCCGCCCATACCTGTGAAGTTTGCAGCCACCAAAAGCTGCCCTTCTGGCACAGCCGAAATTGAAACTTCGTTGCGGTTTGTGTCGTCGATTACCTTCACTACCTGATCACCAAGCACCGAAGCTGGGAACCGCTTGAGTTCAATTGCCCCTGAGTCCAGAGCATCTCCAAGTGACTGCCCAACCGCAATTGAGCGCACGCTCACATATGCACTGGTGGTTTTGGTCGAATTCAACGCTCGATCATCTGCGGTAACTGCATACCAATAGACCAAAGCGCCTGCCAAAATCGCCAGGGCAACTGCCCACAAAAGTGACTTTGAATTTCTCATGTTTCCCTCTGTTCTTACTCAACGGGTGAAAGTGCTGTGATTCCAAAATTGGGTGATGCCATTGGGCTAATTCCAGAGTTGGTCGAAAGCCTTTGAGATAACACACCGTTCACGCACAAATTGCCGGTGATCGCGCAGGCGGTGGGCCATCCGGTGGTTGGTGCCACACCAGTTGCTGTCGCCCCAGATTTATAGCCCTTCAACTTCAACTCAATAAACGAGGTAACTGTGGCAGTTGTAAAAGTTGTGGCCTTGGCGCTGTCGGTCACGGTCGAAGCACTCTTGGCATTGACCACAGGCAGCAAGACCTTGGTCTGTGTTGAATAGGCTGACGCCAAAGCGTTCGCCAGAGTGTTTGGGTAATAGATTCCGGTTTGACTGAGAGTCTTGGCCGACAGACAAACCAGCTGGCCGACAGCCAAAAACGAGCCCGTCGCGCATGGCCCGGTCAATGCCCCAGCTTCAAAGCGAAGCATGCCGTGCAGTTTGCTGGTTACGAGCGAACCGTTCAAGTCGCTCACGCTGCAGCTTGCAACCGATGAATCATTGAGCAATGCAACAACGCTCGAGCTGGCCACTTTCAAATCACAAGGCGCAAACGCCAACGGCAACATGCTCGCGGTAATCGCAACCTTCTCGGCACTCCCCCAGGCATATTGCGAACAAGCCCAAACATCAACCTGCTGCGGCCCACCACTGAAACTTGCAATCAACGGATGAACCGCTGTGGTGGTTGCCGGGGTAATCACCTTGACATAAGCCCTCACCCAATTTGAATTTTGCGGGTGAGCAACTAAATCTGGTGAAACGCAATCGCCATTCACGCCAACCAGCCCATTACACGCCTGCAAAGCTTGGCGAATTGCCATAGCCGCAGAACTGCCACAAACCAAAGGCAACTCTGCCGGCACCTGCGCATTGGTCGAACTCAAAATCAGGTCAATTTTGCTTCGGGTCGCCCCGTTGACATCGCAATCTGAAACCGAAGCCGCATTCGAACACAACTTGGCATAAGCTACCGCAACCTGATCTGCAGTCGTTTGCGCCAACCGCCTCTGCAAATACAAACTCGAACTATCAATCACCAGCGAAAGCAAAGCCAATACAAAGCCACTCGAAAACAAAATGAGCAACAAGGTGCTCACAGCCCCCGACTCGCTATCGCCAGCAATCACCAACTGAAACCGTGCTTTGACACTCAACACGATCAGTCCAGACACAAGGCAGTAGCTGTTGCAGAAATGTCAGCTACCCCGGTACCGGCAGTTCCACGAATAAAGAATGAGAACACCACAGCGTCGGGGGCTAAGAACGCAAAAGACTCTGAAACAGTGACGCTTACCAAACTTGACGCAGTACATGAGTTCGACCAAGTTACGCCAACGCACTTCAACGAAGCATCACAGTTTGAATTCACCATCTGCGCAATTGCAAGTGGCATCGTCTTTGTAGAGGTTCGAACTATGTCAGCCGTCGAACGCGTCACAGTCTTCGCCGCCGCCCGGGCTCCTTCATTGGCCGCGCTGTGAAGCGCCATGTTCAACAAAAGCAATCGGGCAATGTCAATCATCAAGAAGATCAGAAACAGCAGCAGTGGAAATACCATCGCGAACTCGACCGCTGCTGCCCCTGATTCTTCTTGTGCGAATCGCTTGCGCATCAAACGAATCGTTTTCATTGAACTGGGATTATCCGCCGAGGGCGGTAACCACAGCGCCGAACAATGTGTTTAGCTGCCCGCCGAGTGTGGTCACTGCGGCAATAATCACCACCGAGATCAAACCAACTAGAAGTGCGTATTCGATTGCAGTGGCGCCTTGCTCATCTTTGAGAATCGCAGCCAACTGTGCTTTGAACTGTTTCATAGCTACCCCTTTTTCTATAAACGGTGCATCCG
The DNA here is from genome assembly GCA_039804705.1 of Actinomycetota bacterium. Taxonomy (GTDB): domain Bacteria; phylum Actinomycetota; class Actinomycetes; order Actinomycetales; family Microbacteriaceae; genus Rhodoluna. Next base: position 146 of record JBDLVP010000052.1, on the reverse strand, counting down.
TCTATTGAAAGAAACCTTAGTCTTTTTTTACTCATTTTTTGACAATTTATCATTTTGTAACAATCTCAAGACCGAAATTTGAAAACGATTCAATAACCGACGAAAAAGTTTTCGCTTTTACGCACAAAATCGCAGTTAGGCTGGTT
>JBDLVP010000051.1:0-9491 GCA_039804705.1 Actinomycetota bacterium | reverse complement strand
AAAAAGCCCCTTAGCAGTGGGGCTTTTTCTATTGGTGCGGAAGGTGGGACTTGAACCCACACGTCAAGGACACAGGAACCTAAATCCAGCGCGTCTGCCAATTTCGCCACTCCCGCAACCTTTGTAGTTTACCTCGTCTGTGGATAACTTGGAACGCTTTTTTGAAAATTGCGTCAAAGTTTTCGACAGAAAGGGGAAAATCGTGCAACTCAAAGATCGAATTATTGGCAAGGCGAGAGATTTAGCACTTGACGAAGTTGTTGTTGACGTTGCTTTGCAGGCCTTCGACGCAATTGTTGCCGAGCGGGAAAGCGAAACAGGTTTCTTGATTCAAGAAACTGAACTGTTGGCCGAGGTTAGCTCGCGCATTTCAGGTTTTGGAGTTTTGCAACAGTACTTTGACGACGACTCTGTTGAAGAGATCTGGTTGAACCAGCCAAATGAAGTTTTTGTGTCTCGAAATGGGACCACCGAAAGGCTTGAGTTGAGCCTAAACGCCGACGAAATCAAGACCTTGGTGTTTCGCTTACTGCGTGAGTCTGGACGCCGACTTGATCGGGTGATGCCATTTGTAGATGCATCCTTGCCAGATGGCAGTCGGTTGCACGTCGCTATTCCAGAGGCAACTTCAAAACATTGGGCAATAAACATTCGTAAGTTTCGTAAATCATTTAGAAGCCTCGATGACTTGAGTGCGGTTGGCATGCTCAATCAAAAGCAGGCCAGGTTTCTATCTAGTCAGATTCGACAAGGAAAAAGCGTTCTGGTGGCTGGTGCTACCCAAGCCGGAAAAACCACTTTCTTGAACGCGCTGCTCAATGAGCTTGATACTACGACCCGAGTCATTTCATGCGAGGAAACTTTTGAGATTTCTTCGAACTCCACTGACTGGGTCGCTCTTCAAACAAGGCAGGCCAACCTTGAGGGCAACGGCGAATTTGCTTTGCGCCGGCTAGTGAAAGAGTCGCTTCGCATGCGACCTGAGTTTTTAGCGATTGGCGAAGTTCGTGAAGCAGAGGCTTTTGACTTGCTAATTGCCATGAACTCAGGAATTCCCGGCGCTTCTACAATTCACGCCAATTCTGCGCAATTCGCTCTAGACAAGCTCTGCACGTTGCCGCTTCTGGTTGGGCCGAACATTTCTCTCGAGTTCACAAAAAAGACTGTGGTTGCTTGCCTAGACTTAGTGGTTTTTCTAGGGCGAAAAAACGGCAAACGTGCTTTGCTTGAAATCGCTGAAGTCGCCGAAAGTTCAACTGGTTCACCAACTGCAAAAGTCGTTGCATTATGAGGTGGTATCGAAATCTTGTTGCTGCAGCTGGTTTTGGAAACCCTTCGTTGGCTTTTAGTGTGGGTGCTCCTTTAGCTGCATTATTAGCCCTTGACTTGTCAATTTTCATGGTCACGAAAGTTACAGGTCTATCGCTTGCTGCAGGGTTTATTTGCGCTGCGCTATTTCTAGAGTTCTTAAGAATGCGATCGAATCTAAGGGTTGCCGCAATTACAAAGGCTTGGCCTCAGGTGGTTGACTCAATTCGTTCTGCATTTATTGCCGGTCTTGATTTGGAGTCTGCTATTTCAGATCTAGCAAAACTTGGCCCTAAGAATCTGCGCAAGTCATTTAGTGAAGCAGCTCAAATGTTCAATGCGGGCTATCGAGTCGACGACTGCCTCAACTGGCTCAAGGTCGAATTTTCTACTGTGGCAAGTGACCAGCTTTTTGAATCGCTGCGTCTGATTCACACACTTGGCGGTAATTCGTCGCTCAAGTCGCTTGCATCGCTATCCGAGCAATTGCGTGCTGAGATAGCGCTAGACAACGAATTGAATGCAAAACAAGGATGGATCGCCTCAACCGCCAAACTTGGTCTGATTGCACCCTGGTTTGTCGTTTTATTGCTTTCAGCGCGACCAGAGAACGCCAGCATTTATAACTCCGCACCAGGAGTTTTAGTTCTAGTTTCAGGATTGGTTATTTGCATGCTGGCTTACTTTGCAATTCAGGTATTCGGCCTGGTTATTCAAACTAGGCGGGTGTTTGTCAGTGAAAGCTAATAACCAATTGCAGCAGCGCTTATTTGCTGAGGCGGTTCCAAAAGTTTTGAAATCTCAAGTCAAGGTTCGTAAACCTGCTAAGTCATTCGATGACGCTCTTCTTGAGTTGCCTCAGATTCTCGAATGGATGGCCCTGGCTACCGCTAACGGGTGCAACATTTACGAGTGCATTTGGCAGGTTGCTCAAATCGGAACTGGCCAATTAGCGACGAACTTTAAAGAAGTTGTTTCGAGACTTGAATTTGGCTCAAGTTTGCAAGATGCGCTTGAAAACATGCGAGATAAATCACGCTCACTTGCTGTGTCTGACTTCGTAAACAGTTTGCTCATGACTCTTGAGCGCGGCACTCCAGTTGCCGACAGTTTGGCTCAGCAAGCCCAAACCTGTCGCTCGGAATTGCGCAATCAACTGTTGATTAAAGCTGGGTCAAACGAGATAAAACTTCTGTTGCCGCTGGTATTTCTGATTTTGCCGGTAACCATTTGGTTTGCAATATTCCCAAGTTTTGAACTACTCAACTTGGGCTTTTAGAAAGGGTAAACAATGAATCGAAAAATCAACATCAAAGACGAGCAAGGTGACGTTCCAGGATGGGTCTTGATCACACTCATGACGGCTGGAATGGTGGTCTTGCTTTGGGGCCTAGCTGCACCGGCTTTGGCCAATATTTTCAATCAAGCCATCGATAAAGTTGCGAACTTTTAGGTTTCGAATCAAACAACAAGATGGCTCAGCGCCAGTTGAGTTTGTGCTGCTTGGAGCACCGTTGATCTTGCTCACGTTGGCCCTTGGTTCTTTCATTGTTTTAGCCCATCAAAGTAACCAGCTCACAGAAATTGCGGTGGAGTCGGTCAACTTCGCGGCCCTAGCAGACCAAAACCAATCAGTAGCCCTAGATCAAGCTAGGGAGCTAGCAGAAGCTGCTGGGTTGGGTGCGGTTGAGGGTTCTGTAGAGCCTGTGAAAGTACAAAACCGCAAAGCAATCAAATTGACTTTGACTCGAGACAGCAAAATGCCGTTCATTGCAAAACAAAAGGCGGTCACCTATGCGGTTCTTGAAAAACAAAACTGAACTTACCGACCAACAGGGTTCAGCTGTAATCGAGTTTGTATTCTTCGGCCTATTTGCAAGTACTTCAATCGCGTTTGGTGCGCTCAGTCTTTCGCAAGTTCAGCACGATCAGTACCTTGCGCAACTCGCAGCGAAACAAGTGGGTAGGGCCTTGGCAATGAGTGCTGACTATGCGGTCTTGACGACAGAGGTTCAAGCAATAACTGAAAGCCTCAACGCTCAGAAAAATGAAATAGCAATTTCAGTTGAATGCCTGCCATCTTGTAGTGCAAGTCTCGCTATTCAACCAGGGGCAGTTGTGCAAGCAACCGCGACTTTTCGCAATCAATCTTCGGTTTTTAGAATTCGAGTACTTCGATGAAATTCCATTCAGAGCAGGGGTCGATATCGGTTCTAGGAATAGCCGTCTGTGCTTTTCTGCTATTACTCGCTGGCGTTTTGCTCAACGTTAACTCGTTGAACTTGCAGCAGCGTCAGCTAAATAACCTGTCAGATGCAATGGCTTTGAGCCTGAACGACTTGTCGCAATCTTCAGTCATTAGCAATGAACTTGCTGAAAGTGAATTGCTTGAGCTCAACGCAACCAATCGACTCACTCAGATAATGCAGGTCTCACAACCTGAGGTTGAATCGGTCGAGATCGAACTTTGTCAGCAGCCTGAGCTCGCGTTTGATTTGACCAAATGGTTCGATATTTCACCAAAGCAAGTTTGCGCAAATAGCAAAGCCACGATTTCTAGCGAATATTGAACCTAGGCAGCCACTTGTTAATGATTCCTGCGCCTAGAACACTTGTGGCAGCAATGAAAACGAAGGCGGCCGGAAGCCCAGCGAGGGCAGTAATCGCGGCCATTGCCAGCGGGGCGCCGGCTGTGCCAACATCGAGCAGCATTCGATAGCCAGCTAAGAACTCGTTCTTGCCAGTTGCTGGTGCCAGGTCGGCGCCAATAGTTAAAACCAACCCGCTGCCGAGAGCGTTTGCAAGTGACATGAAAATCGCAACTAACAAGAACGCGGTTGAGTTGTGTGCGAATATCAACAACAACATTCCGGCAGCCATGCCGAGCAAACTTGGTACTGCTGCAAAGCGTCGACCAAATTTATCGATTACCGAACCAGAAACATAAAACAGGGCTAAATCAAGTGCAGCGGCGATTCCAATAAATAGCGAAATCAAACCTTCGTGCATGCCAATGTAAACACCCCAGAGCGGCAAGCCAACAGCGCGAGCAGATCTTGCTGCAGTCAACATTGCAGCAGCGAAACCCACAGTTGAGAGTTTCTCGAACTCTGCCTTGGTGACAGCGAAGGTGCTTATTTTGTCGGCCTTGCTAGGGCGGCTATGCGAATCGGGTTTAGTAAATAGCAGGGCAGTGGTTGCCAACAGGCAAAATGCAGCTCCTATGTAATAAACCGATGTCATGCCTAGCGTGAATACCGCCAGCGCGCCAATCATTGGTCCCAAGAATGCCCCGGCACGAAACGACCCACCAACCATGCCAAGAGCGCGCCCGCGTCGGTCAAATGGCACGTGTTCGGCAACGTGGCCGTGACGAGCCAAACCAAAAATGGCAGCCATCGAGCCGGCAGCAAAAATCGCCAGACTAAGTGTTAGAAGAGTGGTTGCAAATGCCGCCGATGCAATAGCAACCGCCGCTAATACCGATGCTCCAATCATGGCCCTGCGTTCACCAACACGATTCACAAAGGTAGCCGCTGGAACATCGAAGAACAGACTGCCTGCCATGACTAAACCGGCAACTAACCCAGCAGTTGGCAAGTCAGCACCAAGTTTTTGGGCAGCGGTTGGCAAAATCGGCAGAAGACTTGCCTCACCGGTTGCAAACAGCGCAGAAGGCAGCAAAACAGGCAATAGCAAATCGCCAATTTTGAAAGGTTTCGCCACTGTGGTCACCCATTAAATCTAACTCAGTCGAGTTGGGCGGGCATCTTAGGTTTTGAGGCGCTCGCCTAGACTAGATAAGAAATGCCTGAACTTGACTTGAACGCCGAAATCAAAGCACTTCGCCACACTATGGATAGCGTGCGCGCAGTGATTGATTTGCCGAACCTCAAAGTTCAGATTGCTGACCTTGAGGCTAAGGCAAATGCGGCAAACCTGTGGGATGACCCAGAGCAGGGGCAGAAAATTACCAGTGCGTTGAGCCAAGGTCAGGCCAAACTGCGCCGCGTGACCGAGCTTGACCAACGCATTGAAGATCTCGAGATTTTGTGCGAAATGGCAAACGCTGAAGATGATTCAAGTGCTCAAGCCGAAGTAAAAAAAGAGCTTACCTCTATTGAAAAAGCGGTAGCTGAAATTGAGGTGCTCACGCTTCTTAACGGTGAATATGACGAACGCTCTGCAGTAATCACAATTCGCGCAGGCGTTGGTGGCGACGACGCAACCGACTTTGCCGAAATGCTGATGCGCATGTATTTGCGATACGCCGAAAAGCACAATTACAAGAAAACTGTGCTTGATATTTCTTACGCCGAAGGGGCTGGCATCAAGTCGGCCACCTTTGAAATAGATACCCCTTATGCCTATGGCAACCTCTCAGTTGAGGCCGGTACTCATCGATTGGTGAGAATGAGCCCCTTCAACTCAGCGGGAAAACGCCAAACCTCATTTGCAGCCGTAGAGGTTGTTCCGTTGATTGTGGGAACCGATGCCATCGAAATTCCTGACAACGACATTCGTGTAGACGTGTTTCGATCATCTGGACCCGGCGGTCAGAGCGTGAATACCACTGACTCGGCCGTTCGTATTACTCACTTGCCAACCGGCATTGTGGTTTCTTGCCAAAATGAGAAAAGCCAGCCTCAGAACAAAGCTTCAGCGCTTCGAGTGCTGCAAAGTCGATTGCTCGAGATTCGCCGCCGCGAAGAAGAGGCCAAAAAGAAACAACTCGCCGGTGATGTGAAGGCAAGCTGGGGTGACCAAATGCGCTCATACGTGCTGGCCCCTTACCAAATGGTGAAAGACTTGCGTACCGAATACGAATCAAACAATCCAGATGCCGTATTCGACGGCGACCTCGACGGATTCCTAACAGCAGGAATCAGGTGGCGAAAAACCGAGGTTTCTTAGCATTCGCGTTTAGGCTAAAACCACAATGATTCGCATCGAAAATGTCGTAAAGCAATATCGGGGAGCTCCGCGCCCGGCCTTGAACGACGTAACTCTTGAAATTCTCAAAGGCGACTTCGTCTTTCTAGTTGGAGCCTCTGGCTCAGGCAAATCATCGTTGATGCGAATGATGCTTCGCGAAGATGTTCCAAACGGCGGTTCTGTTTGGGTGCTAGGCGAAAACCTCAAGACGATTCCGAATCGTAAAGTCCCTTATTTCCGCCGTCGTTTAGGCGTGGTTTTTCAAGATTTTCGCCTGTTGCCGAACAAGACAGTTGCTCAAAACGTGGCATTTAGTCTTGAAGTAATTGGCAAGTCACAAGGCTTTATTGAAGCAGCCGTTCCAGATGTTTTGAGCTTGGTTGGGTTACAAGAGAAGGCTAACCGCCTTCCAAGCGAACTTTCAGGTGGTGAGCAGCAGCGCGTCGCCATTGCAAGAGCAATTGTGAACAAACCTGCGATTTTGCTCGCCGATGAGCCAACCGGAAACCTTGACCCAGCAACCAGCCAGGGCATCATGGCTTTGCTAGAGCGCATCAACGCGGCAGGAACCACAGTTGTTATGGCAACCCACGACCAGGGAATCGTTGACCGTTTGAAGAAACGTGTTGTAGTTCTTAGCGAAGGCAAGATCGTGCGCGATGAGCGCGATGCCGGCTATAAGTCAGACACTCAAAGCAACGTTGTTGAAACCAACAAGTTCGCTGACCCAGAAGGCTGGTTGGCGTAACTCATGCGTTTAGGATTTGTTTTAGCTGAAATCACCCAAGGCTTGCGTCGCAACCTTTCGATGGTTGTCTCGGTTGTTCTGGTTACTTTTGTTTCGCTAACGTTTGTTGGCACTGCGCTTTTGCTTCAAATGCAAATTGGTCAAATGAAGACCTTCTGGTACGACCGTGCTCAGGTTGCGGTTTACCTTTGCACCGACACCAGCCCGAGCGATGTGTGCTCGCAAGGTCAGGCATCTGAGTTTGAGCGCCAGGCAGTTGAAGACAAGCTAAAGAGCCCAACTCTTTCAGCGTTCATCGACAAGTACTACTTCGAAAATCACGATGCCGCCTATAAGAATTTCCAAGAACAATTCAAGGGCAACGCAATTACTAAATACGTAACTGCTGACCAGCTCAATGAAACCTTCTGGGTGAAGCTCAAAGACCCTAACGACAGCGCGATCATCACAGAGAGTTTCGGTGGGGTGGCAGGTGTTGAAGAAGTTCGAGACCAGCGCAGTTACCTCGATCAAATCTTCGCGATTTTGAACTCAGCTTCGCTCGCGGCAATTTCGGTCGCTGTTCTAATGCTGTTCTCTGCAACTTTGCTGATCTCAACCACAATTCGCCTCAGCGCATTCAGCCGTCGTCGCGAAATTGCAATTATGCGTTTGGTGGGTGCCAGCAATTTCTACATTCAGTTGCCGTTCATCCTTGAAGGTGTCGTAGCCGCACTAATCGGTGGTTTCTTGGCAGGCATTGCTGTGCTTGCAATCGTTCAGTTCTTCGTTCAAGGATTCTTGGCTAAGTCAATGCCGTTCACGAATTTCGTTGGCCTTGCCGATGCCGGCCTGGTTGCGCCTCTGCTGCTCGCCGCCGGCGTTGTGCTTGCCGCAATTGCCTCGGCAGTTGCGATGCGTCGCTACCTGCGCGTCTAGTTGTTAGACTTTGAGGCTGGCTCAATTCGAGTCACCAAAACAGGAGTGAATCGTGCCTAGAGAGCGTGGTCAAACTGCGGTTGCCACCAACCGCAAGGCTCGTCACGACTATCACATCGAAGAAGTCTATGAAGCGGGAATCGTTCTCACAGGCACCGAAGTGAAGTCGTTGCGTGCAGGTCGAGCGTCTCTGGTAGATGGTTACGCGACCATTGACGGCGGCGAAGCCTGGCTCGAAAACGTTCACATTCCTGAGTACCTTCAGGGCACCTGGACCAACCACTCAACCCGCCGCAAGCGCAAGCTTTTGCTCAACCGCATTGAGATCAACAAGCTCGGCAAAGAGGTTCGCGAGTCTGGTTTCACCTTGATTCCACTGTCAATTTATTTCAAAGATGGCCGCGCCAAAGTTGAAATCGCACTTGCCAGGGGTAAACGCGAATACGACAAACGTCAAACCCTCAAAGAAGCTCAAGACAAACGTGAAGCAGACCGCGCAGTATCTACTCGCGGCAAAGAGTGGTAATTCACAGCAATCACTCAGACGTTTGTCGTTGGTAGGGGTTATTCTTATTGAGTCTTGAGAAATCAAGGCATTGGTAATTCAATACGGGGATGATCGGTTTCGACAGGGTTTATGTAACCTGAAAGAAGCGTGCCGAGAATGCAGAGTTATCTCGTAAACGCCCTCTGCAAAATATAGGTGCCAAATCAAATCGCGCCGACTTTGCCCTTGCTGCCTAGTAGCTAGCAAGCCCGAAGTCCGTTAGCCCACTTGTGATTTCGTAGTGGAATCTAACGTCATTTAGAAATCTCGCTGAGTAGTTACGCCTTAGGGCTACTCGGGACTCAAACTATGGCTGGGCCTGTCGGTTAGGGTGCTTCAAGCTATGACCGGGGCCGAGAAAACATTATTGAAGCTACGCACGTAGAAGAGTCAGATTCTATGCTTTGGACGCGGGTTCAATTCCCGCCATCTCCACCATCCCGTAATAAAAAAGCCTCCGATTTCTCGGAGGCTTTTTTATTGTCATTACAAGGCAATTGCTGTGCAACACTTGAGACTACGAGGTCTATTAGGGGAATCATGAAATTCGGCGAAGCAATCAAATCTTTTTTCAAGAACTACGCAACTTTTAAGGGTCGCGCCCGCCGCAGTGAGTTTTGGTACGCAGTACTTTTTACCTTGCTAGTCAGCGTGGCAGTCGACATGGTATTTCCAGGCACTACTCAGGTAGTAAACGGCTACGAAATTCAGCAACAGTCAGGCATTTCGAACCTTTGGTCGCTTGCAATTTTTGTTCCTTCTCTTGCAATCACCTGGAGACGACTTCACGATGTGAACAAGTCGGGCCCTTACTTTTTCTTCATTTTCATTCCAATTGCTGGCGCAATTATGCTTTTAGTTCAGCTCGTCAAAGACGGATCAGCAGGCCCAAACAAATTCGGAGAACCAGTCAAGTAACCTGCAAAAACGGGGGGGTGCTCAGGTGAGCAAAACACGACACATAGTTAGCTGCTTACTAATGCTTGTCTTTGTAACTGCATCGCTTTCAGCTTGCACTTCGTTAGCGCCGAGTTC
>JBDLVP010000050.1:0-4597 GCA_039804705.1 Actinomycetota bacterium | reverse complement strand
CTTTGGCATACATTAATAACGGAGTCTTGGTTCTTAGCAACTTCGGCCCAGACTCTGTGGTGCTTCCGGCTGGTGAACTGCTGGTAACCACTCAGCACGATGTTCACCTGACTGGCGAACTAGAACACGACAACACAGTTTGGATCGAGTTGTAATGACATTCACTGAGCGCGTTATTCACCCCGCAAAAGTTGGAGCAGAATGGTGGCGCTCAGGCGTCATTTATCAGATCTACCCGCGCAGTTTTGCCGATGGCAATGGTGACGGAATGGGCGACCTTGCCGGAATCACCAGCCGACTTAGCTCGTTGGCATCCTTAGGAATCGATGCCGTTTGGCTCAGCCCGTTTTATAAGTCACCTCAAAAAGATGCCGGCTACGACGTTAGCGATTACTGCGATGTCGACCCACTATTTGGAACCCTCGCCGATTTCGACTTGATGCTTGAGCGAGCACATGAACTTGGCTTGAAGGTTTTGATTGACCTGGTTCCGAACCACTCATCAGACCAACACAAGTGGTTCCATGCCGCGCTTAAAGCTGGCATTGGTTCAGCGGAACGCGCTTTCTACCACTTCAAAGACGGCCGCGGCGAAAACGGCGAACTGCCGCCAAATAACTGGCTCTCACTATTCGGTGGCCCAGCTTGGACTCGCATTGACGACGGCCAGTGGTACTTGCACCTATTCGACTCAAGCCAGCCTGACTTGAACTGGGCTAACCCCGCGGTTCAGTCAACCTTTGAAGACATCTTGCGCTTCTGGCTCGACCGTGGTGTTGATGGTTTCCGCGTTGACCAGCCACACGCCATGGCCAAGGCTGAAGGATTGCCTAACCACCCAGACATCGAACGTGCCGGAGCCGGCTTCATCGAGGGCGAAGCTAGCCCGCCAATGTGGTTCCAAGAAGAAGTTCACCCAATTTTCAGACGCTGGCGCAAAATTCTCGACAGCTACCCAGGCGAACGCGCAATGTGTGGCGAAGCCTATGTATTGCCATTGAGCTTCATGGCCAAATGGGTTCGACCAGACGAGTTCAACCAAACGTTCAACTTCAGATTCCTCGACAGCGAGTGGAACTCGCAAACCATTTTCAACTCGGTTACTGAGTCATTCGAAGCATTCGATTCAGTTGGAGCACCAAGCACCTGGGTATTTTCAAACCACGATGTGATTCGTCACGCCAGCCGCATGGGTGGGTTAGTTGGCCGCCCAACCGCAAGCGACGGTGTTGGCCCGGGCGATAAGCAACCCGACCGCGAGCTCGGTCTCAAGAGAGCACGTGCTGCCACATTGTTTATGCTTGGGCTACCTGGAGCCGCCTACCTTTACCAAGGTGAAGAACTGGGGCTTCCGGAGCACACCACACTTGAACCAGAGTTTCGCCAAGACCCAACTTATGCCCGTACCTCAGGCAAACGCGTTGGCCGCGATGGTTGCCGCGTTAGTTTGCCGTGGGAAGCCGGTGTGGGAGCAGCCAACGGCTTTAACTCCACCGGCAAGTCGTGGCTGCCGCAACCTGACATTTATCGCGAATATGCTCGCGACCAACAAGAGGGAAAGCCTGGCTCAACGCTTGAGCTATACAAACACGCACTCAAGTTGCGCAAGCAACTCAAGCTTGGTGAGGGTTCATTCGAGTGGATTGATGGCTTCTTAAGCGATCAAGTTCTTGGTTACCGCAATGGTGACTACCTAGTAATTCACAACTTTGGTTCAACCTCAATCGAGCTTCCTGCTGGTCACATTGTTGCCTCAAGCCTTGAGGGAATGACCGACGGCCACAAGCTTGTCGATGACCAAACAGTTTGGATCAAGGTTTCATAACCCGCGCTGAAGAAGGCAGTTGCACAATGGCAACATATCGACTTGTCATTCCAGTTGTGGCTTTTTGGAATGAAAAATCACTCCTTGAGCGTTCCCTCTGGAAAACTCAAACGTAAGAGCCTGTTGGTGCAGGCTCTTTTCGTTTAAGCGGGAATTGCCGCGCAGCCGCAAAACCTAGGGCACTTCTGATTTGCAAATGCCGAAAACTAAGCCGGAAATTGAAGAACTAGGCATAACCCAGCTAATTGATGCTTGTGGCTAAATGATTCCGGCTAGTCGCAAGGTGATTAGAAGCATTAGCACGCCACCGATTCGGTAGATGAGTACGTTGCGCTGCGAAGGCTTCTCGTCGTGTTCGTTCTTGCCGTGGCGGCCAAAGGCGCCAAGCACTGTTAGCGCTAGAAGCGGCAGCGGAAGAATCGCGAATGACCACTGAGCAAAGTCTGGGCTGGCACCAAAGATTTGGCCCGCAAATGCGGTCGTTGCAGATGCAATGATCAAGCTGAAGGCAAGGCCAGGAATACCCGATGGCAAGAGCTTCCATAGCAAGCTCGAGTTAGGGAACTTCTCTTGGAACCAGCCGAGAATTGAAGGAACAATAAACAGGGCCGAACCCACCCAAATCTGCCAGCTGTTTCCAAGAAGTGCTGTGGCAATGAAGATCCAGATCGCGTACTTGAGAACCATGACTATTGCCTTTTGGAACCTTGGAGGCTCTGGCAGTTCATCTGGGTTGATTGCATCTAGACGCTCTGGGAATGCACGAGCAGCGAGTTCTTCGAATGCAACTCTGAAGAAGACAGCGATTGCGATGAAGAATGCGAAGTCGGCAACGTGGTTGGCAACGCTCAGTGTGATTCCAGCAAGGGCTGGCAATGAGCTAACCACAGATGCTGCAGACCATCCGGCAATGAATGGAGCAATAGCGAAGTCTTCTAGGCGCTCCCACCAGGTAGGAATGTCACCGGCTGGTGGCTTGCGCAAGGTTCTAAATGCTGTTGCCATCAGTGATGGAGCAAGCAATACAACGAATACACCGGCTAGCAATCTAAAGTCAGAGATTCCAGGAACGTTGGCTGCAAAGATCAACGAGCCGATTGCGTAAACGAGAGCCCCTACTAGACCCGAGAATGCGTCGAAGCAGGCAATCAAAACCATTGCCAAGAGCAGCTGCCATGGCGGGGTAATCATGATGCTGATGTCGTCAGATGCGTTTACAACAACACTGATAATCGCAAGGATTGCGCTCACCAGAGGCAAAATCAAAGACAAAGTTCCGAGCATTGCCCGCAAATAGGAACCGTCATTGACAGTCTTTGCAAGCAGTGGTGAAATTCGTGCCAAACGCAACGACAAGTTGTGGCTTCGTTTATCGAGCATCGTCATGAACTTGAAGCGGAACCAGCGAAGGCTGTCACCCCATGCTCGGCGACGCAGAATCAGGCTGTCTTGAACGACCTCTAGCTCGGTGTAGTCAACTGAGTTGCTTTGGGAATTAGAACCGCCACCAGAACCACCAGATGAACCACCACTAGAACCTGCAGAACCAGCTGAACCTGCAGCTGCCCCGGCACCCGCAGCAGCGCCGGCTGCTGCTCCAGCAGCGGCTGCAGCACCCGCGGCAGCCGCAGCGGCAGCGGCAACGCTTGCGGCAATAACTACTGCTTTAGTTGCAGTTGCGGTCACAGCAACAATGGCAGCTGGCGAAGAAAGAGGGTCGAATGCTACTGGTGGAGCGTTGTCGTCACCGGTAGCACCAATTGCAGGGTTTGCAACAGGCTCACCAGGGTTGATGGTCGGCAGCTGCGGTAGTTCGAGAGGCGGCAAAGCCGGTGGAATCTCAGCGTTGGTTGGCGCAGGGGTCGGTTCAGGAGTTGGCTCAACCGTTGGTTCAGCGGTCGGAGCAACGGTTGGCTCAACCGTTGGTTCAGCGGTCGGAGTCGGGGTTGCAACTGGAGCCGCGCTGCTTTGACTAGGAGAAGGTGTTGGGCTCGGGGTGCGAGTAGGCGTCGGAGTTGGTGAAGGGCTTGGGTTGCTGCCGCGCCATGCTGGTGTTTGGGTACCAGGAAGCACAGTTACCTTTACCTTTAGTGCTTGAGCACCTGGGTTTGGCTCAACCGTGTAGGTGGTTGCACGACCAAGAGTTGCGTCTTGGGTTGCCGTTGCGCTGCCAACGGTAGACATGTTTGAAGGCAGGTTGACGCTTGCCTTTGAAATGCCAACGTGTGAACGTGATGCTGGTTCAATCCAAGTGTCTTTAGCTACTACACAAATCTTGAAGTAGTACTCGCCAGGCTCAGTGAAGGCCATTGGGTCAATGCCTGCGAAACTCGATGTGAAATCTTTCCAACCTAGGTAGTACCAGACATCGCCGATCTTCATGTAACCAACAGCAATGCTGGCGCCAGAGAGCGTGTCAGGAACCGTCAGCCCAACACCAATTGTCGAACCGGCTTCAATAGTGGTTTCGTCTGTGAGCAGCCATCCTGAGCTCGGGTCGCTGGTAGAAGCATCTACGTTTGAATTTACTTCTGGCGCGCCGGCTGGTGGCTCAACGATCGATGCGTTTAGAAGCGCCTCGTTTAGAGCCGAGCTCGATGGGTCGTTCGAGATAAAAGAAGTTTGAGGAGGAATCAGGTCAAACAAAATTTGTTGAACTGAACCGCGGTGCATGAACTCAGAAACATTCGATGGCTCTGAATCACCCACTGCGTTGTATGCAACTACTCGGAATCGGTAAACCTTGGTTAGGTCAAGATCAGTAACAGCACC
>JBDLVP010000049.1:0-6771 GCA_039804705.1 Actinomycetota bacterium | reverse complement strand
CTGCTCAAGCGATGGCACCGGAGATCGACTTCGTAACGAGTTGGGCCACCTTTACGACAAGATGGGCGCGCACGAGGTTAACCAAGGTAAGGGTGCAGCACTTCGCACCGGTATTGCCATGGCCACTGGCGATATTGTGATTATTCAAGACGCCGATTTGGAATATGACCCTAACGAGTACCCGAAACTTCTTGAGCCAATTCTTTCTGGCAAGGCCGATGTTGTATTCGGAAGTCGATTCAAGGGAGGCGAAGCCAACCGGGTTTTGTATTACTGGCACAGCGTTGGCAATGCCTTCTTGACCACGGTTTCGAATATGTTCACCAACATTAATCTGACCGACATGGAAACCTGCTACAAGGTTTTCAAGCGCGAGATTATTCAGGCAATCACCATTGAAGAAAACCGCTTTGGTTTTGAGCCAGAGATCACCGCAAAGTTGGCAAAGCAAAACCTTCGCATTTTTGAAGTTGGAATTTCTTACAACGGCAGAACCTATGAAGAAGGTAAAAAAATCGGATGGAAAGACGGCGTTCGCGCTATCTATTGCATTCTGAAATACAACCTGCGAAGCAGCAAATAGTTAGTTAAATTTGCGAATGCGGCAGGCGGCCACAGCGTCGTCGATGTCGATAGCAAGTAGGTCGTGAGTTTCTGGGTGACGTTTCATCCACATAACCGCGTAACTGCAAACCGGAACAATCTTTGACTTTCCCTTAGCTCGAATGTCGTCAATCGAGCCCTGCATTAGAACGCCTGCGTAGTTCTTGCCCTGGTGTTCAGGGTTTACCTCAACGTGCACCAAGCGCTGTTCGTTCAGCATTTGCTCGTAGTCAGAAAATCCAATCAGATCTTCGCCGAGCCAAAGTTCGTAGCGGTGAAGTTGCTCATTTAGCGATACGTGCGGTTCCATGCTGTTAATCTCTTCTCGTGAGCTCAATCCCAAGTCAGGTAATCCATTCAGACAACCTTGTTGCCTTGAAGTCTATTCCTGACGAGTCAGTACAGCTGATTTACATCGATCCACCGTTTAACACCGGTCGCACCCAAACCCGCGGCGGCCACAAAACGGTGCGCAGCGAAACCGGCAATCGAGTTGGTTTCAAGGGGCAACTTTACGAAACCATCAAGTCAACTGTGTTGAGCTATGACGATACATTCAGTGACTACTGGCAATTTCTTGAGCCAAGACTCGAAGAAGCTTGGCGCATTTTGAAAGACTCAGGCACCTTGTATTTGCACCTCGATTACCGAGAGGCTCACTATGCCAAGGTGCTGCTCGATGCGCTATTCGGTCGAGATTGCTTTCTAAACGAAATCATTTGGGCCTATGACTACGGCGGCAAGTCAAAGAACAAGTGGCCTTCAAAGCACGACACAATTTTGGTTTACGTGAAAAACCCTGATACCTATTACTTCAACTCAACTGAGGTAGACCGTGAGCCTTATATGGCACCTGGTCTTGTCACCCCAGAAAAGGTTGCGAAGGGAAAGTTGCCTACCGATGTTTGGTGGCACACCATCGTTTCGCCAACCGGCAAAGAAAAAACCGGTTACCCAACTCAAAAGCCAATGGGCATTTTGCGCCGTGTTATTCAAGCCTCGAGTCGCGAGGGTGATTTAGTGCTCGACTTCTTCGGAGGCTCAGGCACCACCGGAGCAGTTGCTGCCGAACTCAATCGCAAATTCATTTTGGTTGACCAAAACCCAGAGGCAATAGAGGTTATGCAAAAGCGCCTGTCAGCTAGCGCCGTATTCTCAGACCGCTTGATGGAAAACTCGTAACACCCAGAACCAAAACTGTAAGAGCGATCAGAACCGCACTTAGGGTCAGCGCGCTCGAATAGTTTTCAATTCCAGGATGCGAGAACAAGCGATATAACTGCATAGATACGGTTTCTTGATCGGCAAACACCAAGAAGCTGCTGGCACCAAAATCACCAACGGCAATAATCGCTGCAAAACCCAAAGCAACTTTGACGCTTGCCATAGTTAGCGGCAACTCTATGAATCTGAAACTGACAAACCCGGTGGCACCATCAAGTTGTGCAGCCTCAAGAAGTTCTGGGTCAATCGAACGCAACGCACTCATGCAAATGCGAACCACAAGTGGCAACGCCAAAAGCGTCTCTGCAATTGGAACGACTAACCAGCTCGACCTTAGCGGCAGTGGCCCAGAAGAAAAAGCCAACAGGTAACCAAGCCCAAGCAGAACACTTGAAATTCCAAGAGGCAATAAGTAGCTGAATTCAAGTGCTCTGAGTAACCAAGTAGTTTTCGAACGTGCCAGGGTGTGCGAAACCCAAAGACCAAGACCGGCACAAGCGAAAACCACGAGCAAACTGTTTCGAAGTGAGTTGAGTAGCGGCCCATAGTCAAGCCCAAACAAGTCAAAGTTGAGTGAGAATGCTCGAGCTAATACATTCCAAATTGGTAATACATAGCAAACGGCCAACGCTATGCCGCCAAGAACTACTGGCAGATCTCGCTTATCGATTCTCTGCACCGAGGTTTGGTTGACTGCCCCAAGTTCTAAGTGCTGGTTCGAAACCCGACTAATCACCCAGAACGTAACTGCTGTTATGCAAATTTGAACCAGACCAAGAGTGGTGGCCTGCGAGAGGTTTAGGTAGGTAAACACCTGCTGATAGATCGAGGTTTCAATGCTGTTGAGCACGCCTCCACCGACAAGCAGCACAACGCCAAAACTGCTTACCGTATAGGCAAAGGTTAGCGCTGCAGCGGCAGCAAAGGTGGTTCCCAGGGTAGGCGCGGTAACTGACCAGAAAGTCTTGAACCTGCCGGCTCCGTCTAAAGCAGCGGCATCTTCAAGCTCAGTGCCGAGCGATAACCATGCGCTACCTAAAGTTCTGGTTGTAATGCTTGCGTCAATAAATACGTGAGCTGCAATGATCAACGCAATTGAGTTACTAGATGTATTCCGAATTTGGAATGTTGAAAAAGCAATTGCGATCACAATGACTGGCAACACAAACGGAATCGTCAAAACCGAACGCAGAAACCGTTGCCCTGCAAAACTCTTGCGATACAGAAGGTAGGCAAAAACTGTTCCGACGGCAACCGCGAGCAAGGTTGAGAATGCAGCCTGCCAGAGCGTGAACCAAATTGTGCCAAGTGCTGAAGGCCTTGCTAGGTAACTGAAACTTTCAAGCGAGAAGCCGCGAACAAAAATGCTCGACAAAGGAAAGTAGAACAGCACCGCTATAAAAATCAGCGGCGCTGCTACTTTCACAATTTGCTTCATTAGCCAAATACTTTGATGAAGGTTTCGATCCAACTTTGACGACCGGTAGCGAAGTTCAGCTTGTCTCCAATCGTGGTGGTTGCCGAGGTGCCAAATTTGGCCCAGCTTGCAGGCACACCTTTCGGATACAAAGCGCTCGGGTACATGTACATCGACTCAGCGATTGATTTCTGGAACGAACTTGACCGCAGGTACTCCACCAATTTCTTTGCATTGCCTGGGTTCTTGGCGTTCGCCAAAACACCGGCGTATTCAGTTTGTCTGAAGCACTTCGAATTCATCGAAGCTGTTTGTGACTGCCCGTCATCGCGAACTTCGTCTGCGGGGCTGGTTGAGTAGCTCAACACAATTGGGTACGCACCTTTGCCGCTTGAACCTGAAAAGTCAACGTAGTAGGCGTCTTCCCATGAGGCATCTATCTTTACGCCGTTGGTCTTAAATTGTCGCCAATAGGTTTGGTAGCCAGTGCCGAATTGCGCGACTGTGGTAGCCAAAAACGCTAGCCCGGTTGAACTTGAAGCTGGGTTCTCGATCACGGTTAGGTTTTGGTATTCAGGTTTGACCAGCTCGGTGAAGTCAGCCGGCGCAGTCAGTTGATGAGCTTCAAAGTAGTAGCGGTCGTAGTTAAAGCAAACGTCACCGAAGTCGATTGGGGTTAGCCCGCTCGAATCATCAACAACCACATTGCCTTCAAGAGCTGCGTTAGAGAAGGTGTTGTCGATTCCGAAGAACGCATCGGCAACCGGGGTTGCTTGCGTTAGAACTAGCTTGTTAGTCAGGGCGCCAGCGTCACCAAGGTGAACCACCTTGATGGTCAAACCGGTTTGCTTTTTGAACTCTTTGATTTGCTGAGCACTAATAACAAACGAGTCATGTGTTGCGATGGTTACAGTTTTTGGTTCACTTGTGCAGCCGGTTAGCGCAGCCGCTGCAGTGATAGCTGCGACTGTAACTAGTGCTGCCTTTTTAAGTAGCTCATGCACTTGGTGTGCCCTTTCGTTTCTGGGCACGGGTTAGGTGAGAATGCCTCCCTGCGCTGGCATTACCCAGATCAGGTTCGACGGTCGAAGACTACAAAGTCTTCCTCTCAGTCTGGTGTTACCAAACTCCCGTGTGTTCTCTATGGTAAAGCAAAACCCCCGCCAGAGATACTGGCGAGGGATTCGACTTTTACTTGAGACTTAGTGACCTGCGGCTGCTGCGGCAGCTGCCTTTTCTTCAACAGCTGAACGCTTGCGCAGTGCAGGTGCCTTCACGAAGAACGACATTGCGAACGCAACTGCAACAACGATTCCAGCTACCAAGAACACATTCAACGATGAGTTCGAGAAACCTACCAAGAATGGCTTGGCCAAACGTGGGTCAAGGTTTGCCAAGAACGATGAGTCAGTGTTGAGCTTGTCGCCCAGCCCAGCCATTCCGTCAGAGCTTGCCATCGACTTCATGAAAGCTGCGTTGTTAGGGTCTTTCGCAAGTTCCATGGCCAGCTGTGGGTTGGTCTGCAACGACTTGTAGAACGCAACGGTGTCTTTGTCTTTGAATGCATCGGCAATGGTGCTGCTTAGGCCGTTGAACAAAATTGATAGGAACACGGCAACACCGAGAGTTCCACCCATTTGTCTAAAGAACATCGATGATGAAGTTGCAACACCCATGTCAGCTGCTGGCACCGAGTTCTGAGATGCCATAACCAGAGTCTGCATTAGCTGACCAAGACCCATACCAATAATGACCATGCCAATTGCGGCCTGCCAGTAAGGGGTCTGGTAGTTGAAGATCATAAAGAAGTAAAGGTAACCGACAGTTAGCATTCCGGTACCAATCACCATGAAGTGCTTGTATTTGCCGGTCTTCGAAGTTAGTTGACCGCTGAAGATCGATGCGAACATCATGCCGATAACCAT
Source organism: Actinomycetota bacterium (assembly GCA_039804705.1). Classification (GTDB taxonomy): domain Bacteria; phylum Actinomycetota; class Actinomycetes; order Actinomycetales; family Microbacteriaceae; genus Rhodoluna. Next base: position 1,602 of record JBDLVP010000049.1, on the reverse strand, counting down.
TGGCAACATCATGAAGCCTGAAACTGTTGGGCTAGCACCCATAACAATCTGAAGTAACAACGGAATGGTCATCATTCCACCAAACATGCCAACACCAACAATGACACCAAGGATGGTCGCCATCGTGAAGGTCTTCGACTTGAACAAGCTCAGAGGCAGAATCGCCTCGTGCTTGGCAGCACGCTCAGCAAAAATAAACGCGACGATACCTGAAGCACCGGTTACATACATGCTGATCGAAAGCGCGCTAGTCCAGCCCCATTCGCGACCCTGCTCGGCTACTAGAAGTAGTGGAACAACTGCGATAACAATTGTCAAGGCACCTAGCCAGTCAATGCGGTGCTTCACCGGAGTGTGAGGAACGTGCAAGAACGCGATAACCAAAGCAAGTGCAATTGCGCCGATTGGCAAGTTGATCAAGAACACCCAGCGCCATCCTGAGATGAACAAGAATTCGTGCATTCCAGAGAACACACCACCAACGATTGGTCCAAGAACGCTCGAGGTGCCAAACACCGCAAGGAACATTCCTTGGTAGCGAGCACGTTCACGAGGTGGAACCACATCGGCCAAGGTGGTTAGCGCCAGGGTAAACAAACCACCGGCACCGATTCCCTGAATTGCGCGCCATCCGGCTAGTTCATACATGCTTTGTGAAGTTCCACACAGCAAAGAACCAAAGATAAAAATGCTGATTGCAATTATGAACAGCTTGCGGCGACCGAAAATGTCACCGAGCTTGCCGTAAATCGGGGTAGAGATTGTTGAGGTGATCAAGTAGGCGGTGGTTACCCAAGCCTGAAGTGAAAGACCTTGAAGGTCGTCTGCGATGGTACGCATTGCGGTACCAACTACGCTCTGGTCCAGTGCCGACAAGAACATTCCTGCCATCAGACCGAACAAAACGAACATAATTTGACGATGGGTCATTACACCCGTTTTTGCAGATTCAGCTGCAGCTGCTTTTCTATCGGCACGTGCCAAGAGGGGCCTCTTTCAATTTGATTTAGGCTTTAAGTATGTTGCAACCCAAATTCTTTGCTTCGAACTTTTTTCTAAGTTCTGCTAAGTCAATATTGGCACTGATTGTTCCCGCAATGTTACTCGTGCCACTAAGTGCAGCTCAGGCAGCACCGGCACCGGTTGCAGCTAGCGAGGTCTCGGTGCGGGTTTTGATTCACCAAGCCTTCAACATCGATGCAAATTCAGTGTCTGGGCCTGGTTCACTATGGGTCGTTGTAAACAAGAAGCGGCCGCTCAGCCCTGCAACCTATAAGCCAAAGCACATGGTTCAGCCTGGCTTCGACAGCCCAAAAAAGAGCAACCCTATGGGTCTTACCTTGCGAAAAGACGCAGCAAAGGCAATGGCAATAATGGATCACGCAATGTTCAAAGACATTGCTCAGCACATAGTTTTGGCCAGCACCTATCGCTCGTACTCAAGCCAAAAGAGCGTTCATGACAAAGTCGTAAAACGCCTCGGCAAAACTGCAGGTGAAAACTTGGCAGCTAGACCTGGCTATTCGGAACACCAAACCGGTCTTGCAGCCGATGTTTCTGCAACCGGCTCAGGTTGTTACATTCAGGTTTGTTTTGCCAAAA
>JBDLVP010000048.1:0-6201 GCA_039804705.1 Actinomycetota bacterium | reverse complement strand
AGTTCCTTCTTGGTTAGGCCACTCTTGGCGGTGTCGTCGAAGTCCATGACTTCAAGTTCCTTCAAGCGTGCAAGACGCTTGCTTACGGTCTGGAAGTTAGTCAAAAGACCACCCAACCAGCGCTCGTTAATGTAAGGCTGACCAACGCGGGTAGCCTGCTCAGCGATAGCCTCTTGAGCCTGCTTCTTGGTTCCTACGAACAAGATGCTTCCGCCGTGAGCAACGGTGTCTTTTACGAACTCGTATGCCTGGTCGATGTAGCTCAATGACTTCTGTAGGTCAATGATGTAGATACCTGAGCGGTCGGTCAGAATGAATCGACGCATCTTTGGGTTCCAACGACGGGTCTGGTGCCCGAAGTGCACGCCACTGTCAAGCAGCTGGCGAACGGTTACGACTGCCATGAGTCGCACTCCTCTCGGCGCGTTAAAGCGCCAGTTCAGTTAATTGCTTTCGGCGGTTGCCGATTGCACCTGGTGTCGCAGGCAATTCGCCAAATCATAAGAACTGGACTGAGTGAATTGAACTGTAGTTCGACACGCGAAGTCAGAAAGTGAGAACACTTACTGCTTCGACCATTCTAGCGCTAGTTTTATGCCAATTTCCAGCTTGTTGACAAGCTATTTGGCCGAGTTTTCCACCGAATTTTGACGAGCCGAAAGTTGCCGGGATATTTGTCGGAGCCTTGGCTTATGAGAACACTCAATTTGGCACTTCCGCCGCGAATTAGTTTTGTTGCTCTTGCACTGCTTTTAGGCCTTAGCTCCCAGAGCCATCCGCTTGCAGCCCAAGCCGAAACAACTGGTGCAACGTGGGTTTTACCGGTTGAGCTACCGGCTCAATTGGTTAATACTTTTCAAGCCCCTGCAACCGCCTATGCCTCTGGCCACCGTGGCCTCGACTATTTGGTGCGCGATCAGGCGAAATTGCTTGCCCCGAGCCAAGGAACAATTGCGTTTACCGGTCAAGTTGCCGGCAAATCTGTTGTGGCCATAAACCACGCAGGTGGTTACCGAACCAGCTTTGAGCCAGCCTGCGCCGAGCTGAAGGTTGGCGACCCAGTAACAGTTGGGCAGGTATTTGCCAAGGTATGTTCTGCGGGTTACAAATCTCACTGTTTTCCGAAAATCTGCCTACACTACGGGCTAAGAATCGGGTCTGACTACTTATCGCCTTTAGCTTTAGCCGGCGCATTACCAGCTAGTCATGTTGTTGGCTAATTGCCTATTCGGCTAGGCCCTTGGGTGTGCGTTCTCGTACCCCTGTTTTAGTCGCTCTATGCTCACGTGAGTATAGATTTGCGTGGTGCCTAAATTGGCATGACCCAGAAGCTCTTGAACTGCTCTAAGGTCTGCTCCCCCGTCGAGTAAATGCGTAGCCGCAGTGTGACGAAGAGTGTGAGGGCCGGCGGCACCAGTTGGGGTTTGCGCGAGCAAGCTGGCTACCAATGCATAAACCTGTCTGGTGCCAATGCGCGAACCTTTTTCGGTCAACAACAACGCAGAACCTGATTTATCGGTGGCAAGAACTGGCCGACCAACTTCTAGCCAACGTTCTAGCGCGATAAAAGCTGGTTGCCCGAAGGGAACCATTCTCTGCTTGTTTCCTTTACCCGTTACCAAAAAGAGTTTTCGTGCTTTGTCTACATCGCCTAGATTCAGGCCAATCAATTCAGAGACTCGCATTCCGGTTGCATACAAGATTTCAAAAATCAGAAGTTCGAGAAGCTTTGCCGGCTCGTTGCTTAGGCTGGCAGCATTCAACGAATCAAACAAACCAGCAAGCGAATCTTTGCTCACTACCTTCGGAAGTGCCCTTGAAGTTTTCGGGGACTTCAACCGGAGCCCTAAATCTTGAGTAATCAAATCATTGCGAAAGAGCCAGGTTGAAAAACCGCGAATTGCGGCAGCCTTTCTCACCATGGTTGATTTCGCGGCCCCGGCCTCGCTAATCAAATAAAGCCAATCGCGTAAATCATCAAGGGTTAGTGCTGAAATTTCTAAAACTTTTCGGTTACTCAGAAACTCTAGAAACTCAGAAATATCCGATCGATATGCTCGCAAAGTGTTGTCTGAATAGCCCTTGGCAGCGCTTAAGAAAGAGCTGTAACGCTCAAGCAGCTTCAACTGGGATTCACTCACGCTTCAAGAGTATTGCGAACCTTTCGATAAGTGGCCCCGCTTCGTTCAAGCATTCCCAGGAGTTCAAGGCTTCCCAAAGCAGTCATTGATTCGTTAGTGGTGAGTCCGGCAATCCTTTGCACATCTAATGGAGTGAGCGCTCTGCTGCCAAAGGCATCTAGTGCTCGAGTTTCCAAGGCGCCCAAATAGTTAGTCGAGTCAAGTTCGAACTTTGAGGTGGAAATACCAACGAGTTCCATTGCGTCTTCGGGCCGGCTAATAGCGCTGACACTCTCTGGGTTTTCTCGCAATAACTTCAAGCAACCAGCGACAGCGCTGTCATAAATGGAACCGGGAACTACCCCAACTTGGCGCGCGAGTTCAATTGCATGTTTTGCGGTAGAAATCGAACCGCTGCGAATGCCTGCTTCAACTACGACGGTGGCATCAGACAGAGCTGCGATGATGCGATTACGTTGCAAGAAACGCCATTTTGCAGGCGTAACACCAGGTGGCACTTCGGCGATGATTGCATTCGCTTCAAGCAGCTTTGCAAACAATTCGCTGTTACCCCGTGGGTATAAACCGTCTAGACCACCTGCCATTACGGCAATGGTTGGGCTGTTTTGCTCAAGGCTGGCGCGATGTACCATCGCGTCGACGCCAAATGCTCCGCCTGAAATTGTTGTTACTTGGTAATCGCTACAGGTAGCTGCAATATCAACAGCAACTCGCTGACCGTAACTGCTCATTATTCGCGAGCCAACTAGCGCAAGGCTTGTTTGATATTCGAGTACCTGCGGGTTGCCCCTAAGCCAAATCACGTGTGGCTTAGCCCAACCAAGTGCCTGCAATTTCTCGACATAGAAACTTGAATTTTGGTCAATCAATTTGCCACCGAGACTGGCCGCTACCTGAAGTTGATTCCTTACCTGATTAGAATTCAGACGAGGAAGCCAGCGTTGCAGAGCGTCTGACCATAGCTGCCCGACTCGGCAGTTGAAAAGCTCTTCAATTTCACTCAGGTTATCTCCCAGGCCATGAGCAATTTCTTGCTCGCTCCAGTGGTTCAAAATTGCGGCAAGTAAAACTGGGTAGCCCAGGTAGGCGGCAAGTGCCCCGGAAAAACGATCGGCTGGTTCAGTGAAGTGACTAATTGCGGCAGCTGCAAAAGCCTCGACTTGATGATCTTCTACGCCAACCGCGCTAACAAGTCTGTCGATTTCAGCTCGAGGAATTTTTAGCGACAGATCAGGCATCGGCGCCTCGCAACGTCATGGCTCTGGCAACCATTGATTCATCTGGCGAGGTAGCGCCTTCAATATCGGCGATTGTCCAGGCGACTCGCAAACAACGGTCATAGCCGCGCATGCTGATAAGGCCTTTGTCGAGAGCTCGAACCAAAGACTTTGTCGAGCTAGGCGAAAGTTTGAGTTTTCCGCGCAAGTAACTTGCCGAAACCTCAGCGTTTGATTCGAAGCGTGTTTTAGACAAGCGCTCGCGAGAGGCCAATCTAGCTTGGGTTGTCAGCAAGCGAGCCTGAGCAGAGGTCATTGCAGAGTTGTTATCTTGCATGAGCTTGTTGAGCAGAGTACCAACCGGTTGAATTTGCAAGCGAAGATCAATGCGATCAAATAGCGGGCCCTTTAGCCGATTTAGGTATTTCTGCCGACTGACCACTGAGCAGCTGCAAGGAAGCTTGGCAGAGCCATAGTTACCGCAGGCACATGGGTTTGCCGCGACTACCAGCTGAAAATTAGCGGGATAAATAGCTTGGCCTGCAGAGCGGCTAATAGTTATTTTGCGCGACTCAAGTGGTTCGCGAAGCGACTGCAAAACGTTGTTCTGAAACTCGGTGATTTCATCTAGAAACAGCACACCGTGGTGTGCAAGCGAGATTGCCCCAGGGCGAGGTAACCCAAGACCACCGCCAATTACCGACGCCATAGATGCCGAATGGTGAGGTGCCTGAAACTGAGGTGACCGAGAAATTGCAGTTCCAGAGAAGACCTGCCCTGACCCAACCAGAGAGTGAATTGCCGCCACTTCAATTGCTTGCTCTTGATTCAGTTCAGGCAAGATTGTGGGCAGCCTCTCGGCAAGCATGGTTTTGCCCGCCCCTGGGGAACCAACCATTGAGATATTGTGGCGACCGGCTGCAGCCACGAGCATTGCAAATATTGCATCAGGTTGGCCGGCTACATCGCTGAGGTCGAGGTCGCTTTCTTGGCTCGTGGGTTCCGGCACTGAAACCTGTGAAATTTCTTGACTGGCACCATTTAGCAAGGCCACCAATGAGCCGAGCGAATTGGCGGCAACAACAGTCATGCCTTCGACGAGGTTCGCTTCAGAAGAGGCAGAAATCGGCACTGCAACTTTGGTAAACCCCAATTTTTTGGCTTGCAAAACTAAGGGCAGAACTCCGTTGACGCGGCGCAGCGAACCGTCGAGACCGAGCTCGCCAATGCAAACTAATTCGCTAAGGGTTTCTTGCTTGATTTTCTTGGTTGCCGCCAAAATGCCAAGAGCAATTGCAAGGTCAAACGAGCTTCCGAATTTTGGAACAGACGCCGGAGACAAATTCACGGTGATCTTTTTAGCGGGCAGCTCAAAGCCGCTATTGACGCAGGCTGCTCTAACTCTTGCGGCGGCTTCACTGAGCGAGGCATCGGGCAGCCCAACTAAAACAAAGCCCGGAAGGCTATTTGAGATATCAACCTCAACTTCAATTTGTGCACCTTCAAGGCCCATTAGGCTCACGGCAAAAGACTTCGCAAGTGCCATTAGCAGACCTGCTTCAGATGTTCAATCGAAACCCTGCCGCCTCGAAGGATCACAGCAATTGCATCAAGTCGAACCTGCACTCTAGAGACCTGGTGGCGCTGACACCATTCGGCGGCTAAGCGTCGAATTCTGGCTTGCTTCAGAGCCGTAATGGCTTCGAAAGGGTGACCTGCAGCTACCGAGGTTCGAGTCTTTACCTCAATAAACACCAGGGTGTTTCCCTCTTGGGCCACAATATCTAGTTCGCCTTCGCGGCACCTGAAGTTTCTGGCCAGAATTTGAAAGCCTTGATTCGCTAAGTATTCGCAAGCGCGATCTTCGCCGTATTTGCCAACCCATTGGTTTGAATTCATTCGACAAGAATCATTGGCGGGATCCAAGAATTTGCCGCGAAACTAAAAGCGGTGAATAACCCGCGCTATTTAGCCACTTATAAAAATAAGAAGCGCAAAACTATTGACCGACTGAGAGGTCTTTCGGCAAATCAAAACCGCGACCTTCTAGTTCTTCAACATTTACATCTTTGAAGGTCAAAATGTTTACCGACTTTACAAAGCGGTCGGTGCGGAACTGATCCCAAACCCAAACATCTCGAAGCTTTAGCTCAAAATAGAAATCAGTTGCTGTGTCGATGCGTTTAAGCTCAACTTCATTTGCAAGGTATACCCGTCGTTCGGTTTCTACAAAGTACTTGAAGGTGCTCGAAACATCGCGGAATTCACGAACCAGGGCCGCCTCAGCTGCCCGCTCGACTTCGTCGTATTCGTTGTCATCCATGTTGAAAGTTTAAGTCAAAAATTGAAGAGCGTGTTCTCGCCAAGAATCTTGGTAAGCCAGGTTTTACGATGCTCTGCAACGGGGCCAATTTCTCGCAGCGCCAACAAATGACTTGGCGATGAATACCCTTTATTACTTGCCCAATCAAATCTAGGCTCGGTCTTAGCCAACTCAATCATCAGATTGTCGCGTTCAACCTTTGCCAGCACGCTGGCCGCTGCTACCGAAACACAGTCGCGGTCAGCCTTGGTTTTTACAATTACTCGGATGCTCCCGAGATCGCCTAACCAATTGTGAGAACCATCGAGAAGTGCCGTAGCCGGATGCTGAAGTAATTCGTGTTTTAGCTCTTCAGGAAAGTTAGCAAAAGCCCTGTGAGCCGCTAACGCCAGACACTTGGTTATACCCAATGAGTCAATTTCGGCTGCGCTGGCATAACCAACGGCACCATCGATAAGCCAAGTCTTCACCGGCTCGACCAGCTCGTCACGAACTCGAGCGGCAATCAACTTGCTGTCTT